>DATFQK010000227.1:0-2259 GCA_035264345.1 Gemmatimonadales bacterium
AGAACGCCTACGTGCCGATCGGCCGCTTCGACGACCGGCCGCTCCCCATGCTGCTGGGTGAGTTTCGTGCGGTTCGGATGAGCACCGCCGCGCTGCTGGAGGGACTCCCGGAGGAGGCATGGGGCCGCTGGGGCGAGGCTAACGGCAATGCGATCACCGTTCGGGCGCTGGCCTACATCATTGTGGGCCACGTGAGCCATCATCTCGAGGTGCTGAGGGAGCGATATCACTTGGGGTGAGTGACGGAATCCTTGACTGGCTTCAACACCAGATCCTGAAAGTCGAAGCTGAAGTCCACCGACTCCGACGCCGGCACGATCCGGAGCTGATGGATGCTACCGTCCGGGTTGAGCCAAAACGTAGCGAAGGCATCGGCTCTGAGCTCCCGGTCTCTCCAGCGAGCCAGAAAGGTGTCGTGCTGCCAATGGAACAAGTCGCCCACCAGTGAAGGTGTCCGGGTGAAACGGATGGAGAGTTTGCTGCCCTCCTGAGCCACCTTCACGTCGCCATACCAGGGATCCCGATAGGTCCCGGCGAATTTGGCCAGCGGAAGTGACGGCCCAGCCATAGAGTCGCGGGAGGTGGCGGCCTGCTGTTCCGTGCTTCTGAGCTTCTGGCGGTTCTGTTGTACAATCTGATTGAACAGCGCAGGGTAGTCGGGTGACTTGGCGCCGATGAAGTGGTCCAGCACCCGGTAGGTGATCGCGTCGAACGCGGCACCCGACTCCTGGTTGGTCAGCACCGCCACACCCAGGCGAAGATCGGGGATCATCGCCACCTTGGACAGATAGCCGGGCAGGCCGCCGGTATGCTGTCGCAGGATGTAGCCTCGGTAGTCGCGCACCCCGAGCCCCAGGGCGTAGCCCGCCATGATGGCGCGGAGATGGGCCAGCTGGGGCTGGTTCCCGGGTATTCCGCCGATGGGGGTGGGCGTCACCTCCCGCCACAGCTCCTTGGCGCTAGCCGGCGAGAAGAGCCGCGAGCCGTCGGCCACCTTTCCCGAATCGAGCTGAACGATCAGCCACCTGGCCATATCGGCTGAGCCGGCCATGATCCCGCCGGCCGGATTGGTGTTGTCGCTGGCGAAGGGTGCCACCGGCCGGACGGTATCGTTCACCTCCGCGTGGGTCCCGGCGACGTTTCCCTTGTCCATTGCGCCGGAGTGGCGAACATCGCTGTCGTTCATGCCCACCTTACGCAGGATCCGGCTCCGGACGAACTCCTCCCAGGGCTGTCCCGATACCGCTTCGATCAGCTCGCCGGCCACGAGATAGAGCACGTTGTCGTAGGCGTAGGCGCTCCGGAACGAAGTGGCCAGCGGGATGTAGCGGATCCGCCGGGCGATATCCTTCCGGTTATAGGTCGAAGGAGGCCACCAGAGCAGGTCGCCGGCGCCGAGACCCAGACCGCTGCGGTGGACCAGCAGGTCCCGCACGGTCATCTCCTGGGTCACATAGGGATCCGACAGGGCAAAGCCCGGCAGATAGCTGGTGACCGGCTTGTCCCACTCGATTTTTCCCTCCTCCACCAGCAGCGCAAGAGCAGTCGCAGTGAAGAGCTTGGTGTTGGAGGCAATGCCGAAGCGGGTGCGGGCATCGACCGGAGTGGGGTCGCCCATTCGCCGAACACCGTATCCCTTGGCCAGCACGATCTTGCCGTCTTTCACGATGGCGACGGACAGGCCGGGGACGGTGAACGTCTGCATCACCCGCTTCACGTAGTTGTCGAAATCCGGCGGCGGCTGCTGCGCGGCCGTCGGCGCGGAGAAGACGGTAACGGCGGAAAGGACGGAGAGGGCAACTTCCGTCGCGCAGGATCTACTCAAGGCGTTTAGGCTCCCGGGTCTGGGCCAGCATCCGTTCGGCAAAGTCGAGCCGCTCCTGGGTCTCGCTCAACTCTCCCTGGAGCGAGGCGATCTCCCGTTCAACGGTGTTCAGCCGCTCTTCCAGCTGCTCAGTCGGGCTCTGCGGCAACGCGCCGGGCCGCCAGTGGCGGGAGATCCTCACCAGGCCGAACATGATGATCGCGGCGACGGGAATGAGTGGCGCTAAAGCGTCCGGCTGCATCGCGGTCTCCTCTGACGATCCAAAACTAACCAGTGACCTGGCTCACGGCTCCGAGTGGCCCCAGGGCCCAGTATGCAGGCTCCAAAATCAGAGGGCCATTTCTCGCCGGCTCGGCGGGCTCGGCCGGCGATCATTCCTTCAGGAGCAGATCATGGGAATCCTTTCCAAGCCAATCAAGACCTTGAACGACCTC
>DATFQK010000228.1:0-6692 GCA_035264345.1 Gemmatimonadales bacterium
AGCGACCTGTACTCGCTGGGCTGCGTGCTGTACGAGACGATCGTCGGCCACGCTCCCTTTTCCGGCTCGCCTCAATCTATCGTTGCGCAGCATCTCACCGCCCGGCCGCCGCCGACGGAAACGTCGATGGGCGCAGCGACCTGTACTCGCTCGGCTGCGTGCTCTACGAGACGATCGCCGGCCATGCTCCGTTTTCCGGCTCGCCTCAGTCCATCGTCGCGCAGCATCTCAGCGCCCGGCCCCCGCCCATCCCACTTCCCTCCAAGTCCCTCCCGCCGGACATCCCGGGCGTAATCGAGACATCGCTGGCCAAGGACCCGGCCAGACGCTTTCCCGACGCCGCCTCGTTCACCTCTGCTTTGAAAGCAGCGCGTTCAGGCCGGCGGACTGCCACCCGCCAACCGGCGGTGCTGCTCGCGCTCGTCATCATCAGCCTGCTCGGACTCACCTTCTATGCCGGCCGGCGGATCCCATCGCCTGCGGTGGCCAGCGGGTCGGTGGCATCCGGACTGAATCGCCGTCTCACGCAGCTCACCTTTAGCGAAGGCTTGGAGGAGTGGCCCGCCTGGTCGCCGGATGGAACCCGGCTCGCGTATGTCGCGGAGTCCGGCGGATACCGTCACCTGTTCGTGAGAACCCTGTCCACCGGCGCGGAGCGCAGGATCACGCAGCAGTCTCGAGACGACATCCAGCCCGCCTGGGCTCCCGACGGACAGCATCTGGTCTTCGTGCGGGCCAGCACCAGCGGGGGGCGGCTGGAGCCGAGCGACATCAATGGTGAGTACAACGAGGGCGGCGATATCTGGCAGGTAGACCTCGAGACCGGCCGCGAGACCCGGCTGGTGCAGGACGGATTCAATCCGGCCTACGCCCCGGTCGGCGGGCGGCTGGCATTCGATGCGACGTATGCGGGTGGCCGGCGGATCTGGGTTGCGGACAGCGGGGGCCGAAACCCACGCCAGGTCACGTCGGATTCGAGCGAAGCCGTGGTGCATAGCGAGCCGCGCTGGTCACCCGACGGTAGGAGGATCGTTTTTCGGCGGGTGGACAAGATCAAGTCGGACATTCTGACGCTCGACCTCGATACCCGGGGGATGAACCGGGTCACCGACGACAACGTATTGGATATGGACCCCGTCTGGGCTGGCGACGGGGCGCATATCTTCTTCGCTTCGTCCCGCGGGGGCGGCCTCAACCTCTGGCGCATTCGTGTCACCGCTGCGGGTTTAGCAGCCGGCTCACCGGAGCAGCTCACCACCGGCGCTGGTGATGACATCCAGCCGACGCTGTCGCCCAAGGGCGATCGCCTTGCCTTCGCGGTTCGGGGGATAAACTCCGATCTCTGGCGCATGCCCCTCAGTCCCACGACGGGTCAGCCGAGTGGCCCTCCGGCGCCGGTGGTCATGACCACCCGGGTGGAAAGCCGAGGTTCGTGGGCACCGGATGGAAAGTCGATCGCCTTCAACTCCGACCGGCTCGGAGAGATGAACATCTGGCTCCGCAGCCTGACCGACAGCACCGAACGGCAGCTGACCCGCGGTCCCGGCGGCGACTACCAGCCGAACTGGTCGCCCGATAGCCGGACGCTCGCGTTCTTTTCAGCCCGAAGCGGCAACGCGGATATCTGGGCTGTGACTGTGGCGGATGGCAAACTCATCCAGCTGACGCACGACCGGGAAACCGACACCAACCCCTTCTATTCACCGGATGGCAAGCAGATTGCTTTCGTCTCCGATCGGGATGGCCGGGCAGAGATCTGGGTGATCGCGGCCGACGGCACCAGTCCCCGACGTGTCACCTCCATCGGAGTAGGAGGACACTTCCTGCGATGGACCCCGGACGGGCAGTCCATAGTCTTCCGGGCGGAGACCGGTGCCCAGATTCAGATCTATAGAGCCTCGCTTCGCGACGGCGCCCTGACCCGGCTGCCGGATGTTGCCAGCGGCGCTCATATGTCCTTCTCTCCCTCCCGTTCCTTGATTCTGGACGTCAAAGGACACAAGGCGCTCTGGATCTTTCCGGTAAACGGAAGACCCGGCCAGCAGATTTTTGCTTTCCCCAATCCTGAGGTCCGGATCGACTACCCAACCTGGTCGCCTGATGGGCGTTGGGTTCTGTTCGATCGGGCGGCCCCCAAGGGCGGCGATCTCTGGCTATCGGAGGCCTCTCGCTAGGCAATGCAGCTGGTGCGCCTGGTTGAGACGTCGAGACGGGTTGCCGAGACCAGCGGCAGGCTGGAGAAGGTGGGACAGCTCGCCGCTCTGCTGAGCAACCTGTCTCCTGAAGAAATCGACATCGCGGTTGCCTTCCTGTCCGGATCCTACCGACAACAGAAGCTCAATATCGGCTACGCCGCGCTGCAGGCCGCCTCGCGGGGCAGTCCGGCGGAGCTGGCCACCCTCGAGCTCACAGAGGTAGATGCGATCTTTGAACGGATCGCGAGAGTGCCCCCGGGAAAGGGGTCTACGGCGGAGCGCCAGCGCCTCCTGGGTGAGCTCTTCGGCCGGGCGACGGCGGCAGAGCAGGACTTCCTCTTCCGGCTGGTGGTGGGGGAGCTCCGGCAGGGCGCGGTCGAGGGGCTGATGCTCGAGGCGGTGGCCAAAGCCGCCCAGGTCCCGCCGGAACAGGTGCGACGGGCGCGGATGGTGGCCGGGGATCTCCCCAGCGTAGCTCGGACAGCGCTGACCGGTGGCGCCAATGCCCTGAGCGCCTTTGCCACTCAGCTCTTTCGGCCGCTGCACCCGATGCTCGCGGGCTCCGCCGATGCTCCGGAGCTGGCGATGAATGAGCTGGGAGAGGCTCTGCTGGAGTACAAGCTCGATGGGGCTCGGATCCAGGTGCACAAGGCCGGAGAGCAGGTTGCCGTCTATTCCCGGCGGCTGAACGACGTTACCGCCGCGGTGCCGGAGCTGGTCGAGGCAGTGCGAGCTCTACCGGCCCGGGAGCTGATTCTGGACGGAGAGGTCATCGCGCTCCGGCCCAATGGGACACCGTACCCGTTTCAGATCACCATGAGCCGGTTCGGCCGAAAGCTCGACATCGAGCGCCTGCAACGCGAGCTGCCGCTCACTCCATTCTTTTTCGATCTGCTCTATGCCGATGGCGGTGCCTTGATCGACCAGGCGGCGCGTCAGCGACTCTCCACCTTGTCGGAGATGCTTCCTCCCTCGATGGTGATTCCCCGCCTGGTGACTGGGTCCACCGAGGAGGCAACTCGCTTCCTGCAAACCGCAATCGAGCGGGGGCATGAAGGCATCATGGCCAAGGCTCTGGACGCGCCGTATCAGGCGGGACACCGGGGGCGGCACTGGCTCAAGGTAAAGCCGGCTAACACCCTCGATCTCGTGGTCCTGGCGGCAGAGTGGGGACACGGGCGGCGGCATGGCTGGCTCAGCAATCTTCATCTGGGCGCGCGGAACCCAACCGATGGCGGCTTCGTCATGCTGGGTAAGACCTTCAAGGGCATGACCGATGAGATGCTCGAGTGGCAGACCAGGCGGCTTCTGGAGCTGGAGCTGGCCCGGGACGGAATAACGGTCTACGTCCGGCCCGAGCTGGTGGTGGAGGTGGGGTTCAATGAGGTCCAGGGAAGCACGCAATATCCTGGTGGGGTTGCGCTTCGCTTCGCCCGAGTCAAACGATATCGAAGCGACAAGACCGCGGACCAGGCAGACACCATAGGCACCGTGCAGGAGCTCTACCGGCGCTTGACCGGAATCGAGCTCTGACACGATCGATCGCTGGAGAAATCAGATGCGCGTAACGCTCTGGGTGGTTTCCGCCCCGCTTGGCTTGTTCTCCCAATGGTCTCGTCCGGCTACTGCTCTGGCTCAGGTGCCGATCAAGGAGTGGCCGGTTCCGTATTCCAGCTCCCGGCCGCGAGACCCATACATCGATAGCCAGAAGCGGGTCTGGTTTGTGGGACAGGTGGGGAACTACATCGCCTACCTGGACCCGGCCAGCGGCAACTTTCGTCGCTACGAGATCGACGAGGGCACCCTGCCCCACAATCTGATTGTGGACCGGAACGACATGGTCTGGTATGCCGGCAACGGGAACGGGCATATCGGCAGGCTGGATCCGAAGACCGGCAAGATCACGCGATACCCCATGCCCGATCCCGAGGCGCGGGACCCGCACACGATGGTGTTCGATCAGAAGGGCGACATCTGGTTCACGGTGCAGAGCGGCAACTTCGTGGGCCGGCTGACTCCCGGGACTGGCAAGGTAGACCTGATCAGGGTGACCACGCCGGGCGCACGACCCTATGGAATCAAGGTGGACTCCAAGGGGCGGCCCTGGTTCAACGAATTCGGGAGCGACAAGATCGCCATGGTGGATCCAGTCACGCTCAAGATCCGGGAGTACCGTCTACCGAATGCCAAATCCAGAGGGCGGCGCATGGCGATCACCAGCGACGATCGCGTGTGGTACGTTGATTACACCCGGGGCTTCCTCGGCCGGCTCGATCCCGCAACGGAGCAGTTCAAGGAGTGGGCCTTGCCTGGCGGTCCGGCGGCTCTTCCGTATGCCATGACTTCGGACAACAAAGACCGGATCTGGCTGGTGGAGACCGGCTCTCAACCCAATCGCCTGGTGGGATTCGATCCCAAGACCGAGAAGTTCTTCGGAGTCACCCCCATTCCGAGCGGCGGCGGCACGGTGAGGCACATGATGTTCGATCCCCGCGCCGGTCAGATCTGGTTCGGCACCGACAACAACACGATAGGACGGGCGGAGGTATCCGGAGCATCGCTGTCCTCTTAAACAGCCGTCCGGGACTATCGCCAACCGGGAAACAAGGGAGTAGCTTATCGCCATTCCACCACTCTCCCATTTGCATTGGAGGCCCCCATGGTCAGCCTGGGCTCGCTTTGGCTTCCTGTCCTCCTCTCAGCCGTGCTCGTTTTCATCGTCAGCGCGCTGGTGCACATGGTACTGAAGTACCACAACAGCGACTACACCAGGATCCCGGACGAGGACGTCATCCGAAGTGTCCTCCGCAAGGCGAGTCCGGCTCCAGCCCAGTACATCATCCCGCACTGCGCCGAGATGAAGCAGATGGAAACTCCGGAGATGAAACAGAAGTTCACTGACGGGCCAGTCGCCGTCCTCAACATCATGCGGCCCGGGGTCCCCAGCATGGGGCGGCCACTCACCTACTGGTTCTTGTTCTCGCTGGTCGTCTCCCTCTTCATCGCCTATATCACATCCCACGCCATACCCGCTGGGGCGCGGTATCTCGAGGTATTCCGCATCGTGGGCGCCGTGGGATTTCTCGCCTATGCCGCCGCTCTGGCACCCCCTTCCATCTGGATGGGCAAGCCGTGGAAGATCACCTGGAAGGAGATGTTCGACGGATTGCTGTACGGGTTGGTAACAGCGGGGACCTTCGGCTGGCTCTGGCCGCGGTAATCATTCCGGGAGGCGCCTTATGGCAACACTGACGAGTCCTACCATTGCGGAGCCGGCTCCAACATCCCAGCCGCAACTCGATGAGCTGGTTTCACGGCTCAAGCACGGTGCCCGCAAGTTCGTCGGGCTCTCGCTGGACCAGCGGGTGGAGCTCACTCGCAGCATGCAGGCCGGCTATCTCCAAGTCGCCCGGGCGAGCGTCGAGGCGGCATGCATGGCGAAGGGAATCCGCCTGGGCAGCGCGCTGGAGGGCGAGGAATGGACTCTGGGACCCTGGTTCGTGGTGCGACAGCTCCGGCTCCTTCGAGAGTCACTGCTCGCCATCAAGCAGACCGGGAACACCCGGGTAGGAAAGCTGGGGCGGACCGCGGATCAGCGCCTCACGGTGCAGGTGTTCCCCGCCGGGGCAATCGACAGTCTGCTGTTTCAGGGAGCTCGGGTAGACGTGCATCTCCAGGCCGGCGTGACCGAGGAGGAGATGGAGAACTCCCGGGCCCACTTCTACAAGATGCCGGATCATGACGGACGTGTCGTCCTGGTGCTGGGTGCCGGCAACGTGAACGGCACCCCCACCATGGACGTGCTCACCAAGATGTTCAATGAAGGGAAGGCCTGCATCCTCAAGATGAACCCGGTCAACGCGTACCTGGGACCATACCTGGAGCAGGCCTTTGCCGACGTCATCCGGCAAGGCTACCTCGCGGTGGTGTATGGAGGTGCGCAGGAGGGGTCGTATCTGGCGCGCCATCCCGACGTTGATGAGGTGCACCTGACCGGTTCCGATACGACATTCGACCAGATCGTCTGGGGACCTCCGGGACCGGAGCGCGACGCCCGGAAGGCGCAGGGGCAACCATATCTTCGCAAGACGGTAACCGCGGAGCTGGGCAATGTGTCGCCGGTGCTCATCGTGCCGGGACCCTACACCGACAAACAGCTGCAGTACCAGGCGGAGGACGTCGCCGCCGGACTGACCTTCAATGCTAGCTTTGACTGCAACGCCAACAAGGTCCTCATTCTGCCCAAGGGCTGGGCTCAACGCGACGCCTTCCTGAAGGCGCTCGAGCGGATCCTGTTCAAGGCAGCGCCCCGGAAGGCCTATTATCCCGGGGCGCACGATCGGTGGCGCCGCTATTCCAGCGGCCGGCGGTCGACCACCCACTTTGGCCGGGCAAGCGACCAGGTGCTGCCCTGGACCCTGATACAGGATCTGGACCCTACCAGTCGAGAAGAGAGCGCATTCACCTCCGAGTCCTTCTGCCCGATTCTGTTCGAGA
>DATFQK010000229.1:0-4075 GCA_035264345.1 Gemmatimonadales bacterium
CGAGACAGCGCCGCGAATGTCGGACTGTCCTCCGGCAGGCTACCCAGCAGAAGCACCGCCTGATATCGACCGCTCTCTATTCCGGCCCGACCGCGCCGCTCCGGACGGTAGCGAGGATACCCCAGGGTGAAATCCACTGCAAAGGGATATCCGGTCTGCCAGGTGAGAACCGCCTCCCCGCCCACTCGATTGCCGCCGGCGCGAAGGCTCACCAATGATGCCCGGGTAGGTCCATTGAGCGCCTGGGTCAAAGCGATCAGCGCTTCGGCTCGGAGGGGATCGCGGGCTTCCGCGGTGGGCTCCGCGTCATGCACCAGGACGGCATACCGCGCGCTCATAAGCTTCTCGGCAATGATACCGGCTGCCCGGGCAGTCTTGGTCTTAGCTCCGGCCGGATTGCCCAGAACGGCCGCCCGGATCAGAGTGAGGACAGCGATCTCCTGATCGGCAGTGAGCTCGATCCGAGAATCGGCCGGCTCCAGGGCCGCGTCGGCGCCCACGCTGACCGCGATTACATGGCGACCATGGCGGCCATCCGGCACCTGTGTTCCCACCGGCTCCACGCTGTAACGCGACAGGAACCGAGGGTAGCTCTCCCGCGGGTCCACGCCCCAGAACACAAAGACATCACCCCGATTGCGCACCTCGCCCAGCGTCGCCGCGGCTCGCCCGCGGCGCTGCGCAGTGATCAGCCCGTTGGCTGCGGTATCGGAGGTTTCCGAATCGACCGTGGCGCCGACCAGATCGGCGACGGAGAGCGCCGCGCGCTGGGCCTGGGTCGTAAGATCCGTGCCCAGGTACACCAAGCAGCGACCTCGTGCTGCTACCAGAGCTTCGGCCAATCGCTCGATCGCCAGGTCTAAGGCGACGGGTTTTCCATCGCTCATCACCTGACCGGGAACCCGGCCATCTCCGAACCAGGCTTTTCCGAGGGGGCAAGCCGGGGTTACCTCGGTGATACGGTCGTTCGAGACTACGACGGTCAGGTCATCACAGCCGCAGCCACAGCCGAGACAGGTGACGTGCTCGACTCGTCGGTCCGAGCTCATGCGGCCTGCTTTCCGGATGATCTCATCTGCCGGTAGATCATTGTAGCCCGGCGTGCAAGACGGGCACGGCATTCCTCAGACGTCCGGCCCTCGGCAAAAACAGTGCAGATCGGGCGTCCCTTGCGGATGTATTCCCCGGGTTGGGGCACGTCTGCCACCCATTTTTGGCCGAGCCAGCGGCGCGAGTCGCCTACCAGGCTGTCCTGACGAGCAAACACGATTGCCTTGCCGTGAGCCACCGGGCTATGGGGCAGTTCGGGTATCGCCCGAATATCCCGCCTGCAGGCCAGGGCATGAATCCCAAAGATCGAGAGCTGGTGGGCCCGCTCGATCAGCTCCATGGAGGCGGAGTAGCGAGGGTTTACCTCGATCGGGTAGGGCACGCCCTTCCGAGCGATGAAGTCGACACCATTCAGACCGATCAGACCCAACCTGGCTGCGAGCACGGCGGCGGCTCGAGTCGCCAGCTCCAGGAGTTCGGCCTGGCGGGTGAACAATTGCAGTTCTGGAGTACCCAGAATGCTGCCGCAGTACCGAAACCGTCCGGCCCCAAATCGCGGATCCCCTACCAATTGGCGGGAGAACCCCAGGATTCTGGCATTAGTCCCATCGGCCGCAAACGAGATTGAGCCAGGAGCCCCTACTATCCGCTGCTGGAGATACATGCCTGGCGGCACAGGAGTCCCCGGAACCCAGGCCGCGACGCCATGGCCGCCGCCGGACCGACGCGGCTTAAGCAGCCAGCTTTCGAAATTGGGGCGGCGCTCCGGTGGACGGCTCCGTGACTCCGGACAGGGCACACCGCTCTGTCGGAGGATTCGCATGACCTCCAGAGGATCTCTGGCTCGGCGCAATGTCTCGGGAGGGTTTCCGAGGAGCTGCCGGCCTCGGGCAAGCCGGGCGACGGCGGCCGGGTAATTCTCGAAATTGGAGGTATACGCGGCAAGCAGGGCGGAAATATTGGATCCGACCTTAGCCGCTTCCATCGGGCCGTAGGGTTGGCCGGGCGTCGGCGCACGGGCCAGGATCACCTGCTGCGCTGCTGCCTGCAGGTCGAGATCCCCAAAGGCATCGATGGCGGTGACTCGGTAGCCTGCCTGCACCGCAGACAGTGCGAGGGCGCGAGTGGTTACCCCGGCAACCAGCACGTGTGGCGCCCGCCGGTGCTCAGGCATCCAGGGCGATTCCCAGTCGCCGCCTTGCCGCCTCGGGCGAGATGAACACCAGGTGATCGAGCACGGTCCCTCGGGCTTCCCGCAGCCTCAGCCGGTCGACCAGCCGGGCATGGGTGCCACCGCTCAATCCATCCGCCAGGAGGGCGGCACCCTGCGCTCCCTGCTTCGCCTTTGCGGCAAAACCGCGGAGCTGCCGTACCGGGCCGAGATCCGCGAGGGCGCGGCGTAACCGTTCGACTATGTCGGCCTCGGCCGCTGTGCGTCCCGACAGGAGAATCTCGCCGGCGGAAGGGGCGGAACAGCAGAGCTGGCGTACCGCTTTCACGGCGCCTTCGACGTAGGCGTCAAGGGCAATCGCCCGCCGCCCCGGCTCCCGTTCGAGCATCGAGGTCACGCCACCTTGAAACAGCGCTGCCTTGGAAATGTGCTCGGCGAGGAAGGCTACTTCTCCATCGAGCGCGCCCGCAGATCGCCAACCTATCGGGCCGCTGGATCCTCCCAGACCGTCCACGATCTGACCCTGTTCAACCGCGACAGCGGCGGTAAATCCGCCGCCCAGCTCCAGAAGAATGAACGATACCTCATCGGGCGAGCAGGCCCTCCGCTCGGACTCCTGGTGGATCCCCAGCGCGGCGGCGCACAGCTTGTCTGCAGTTCCCAGATCCACCCGGTTCACTTTCCGGTGCGCGGGTACGGTGCTGAGGTGGATGACCCCGGGCAGGTAGACCATGGGCAATCCTGAGGCTCCCAGCTGTCGCGCCAGATGCCGCAGTCCACCGATACCTCCGGGCTCGTCCGGCGGGGCGAGGAAGGCGAGACGCAAGTCGTCGTCAGTGGCCTGAGCCGATCGAATCAATGGCAGGCCGTAGCCGGAAGGACCTGCCACCAGGTCGGGACGACCGGATGCCTGGAGCACATCGAGGAACCTGTCCGGCTGCGCCAGGGCGTCCTTGGTGGGCCAGCTGTGATCCAGGTAGAGCCGCCCGTCGGCCAGGCCGCAGATATCTATGCTGACCGTGCCCGGGTCGAAGCCTACGACGCGGGTCATGACGTTATTTCTTCTTGGCCAGCTCTTTTTTGGCGACCGGTTGTCTGCGGTTGTCGGGCTCTCGAGCCGAAATCAGTTCCCGGGCAATATCCGCGATGGCTTCGGCGTCCAGCACCAGGTCGTTTCGGGAAAAGAGCCGGGCGACGCAGACCTTGTGCAGCTTGGTCTTGAAGTTGCCGACCCCGAACGCCCCGAACACAACCACGTTTCCCCGCTTGTCTCCCTCGTCCTTCACCTCGATTCCTTCGATCCCGAGCGGGGGCACCGCGTTCAGGTCCACCGCAATTTTCAGGGATTTCGCAGCATTCCAGGCTGCCCGGGGCACCATCTGTACGCCGGCGGGACCGGAATTGAGGAGCACATCGACGTCACGCAGCAGATCGGGAAGGGTGGCAGGATCGTTGAGGGTCACGGCGTCGACATGGACATTGAACCGAGCGCTGATGAATTGCCGCGCCTTCTCACCCTGCTCCGGCTTGCGCGAGGTGATGGTCACATCGGCTCCGTCCTTGGCCAACAAGCCGGCAGCGCGCTGGCCCACCGGTCCGGTGCCGGCCAGAATGAGAACCTTTTTCCCGCTGAGGTCGCCCAGCATCTCCTCGATCTTGACCACCGCCGCGACGGCTGTGGTATTCGAGCCATTGGAATCGAGCATGATGGAAACAGAGAACGGCGCGAACAGTGCATCTTGAGCCATAGCGAGGAGCTGCTCACCCGCCGACATGTTGTTGCCTCCGATCCAGACCGCGGTGTTGTGCAGGTCCTTCGGGCCCCGCGTGAAGATGCAGCCGTGGATCATATCC
>DATFQK010000230.1:0-4167 GCA_035264345.1 Gemmatimonadales bacterium
AGCCACTCTGCCGCGTGGGCAACGTCGGGCAGTCCGGTCCCCTCGTCCACCAGGCTGGCTCCCCGGAGGGGCCGCGCGGTGACCATGAGTGCCTGTTTGATCTCCGCCGCGTTAATGGCCCGCTTCTCCTGCACCAACTGGGAGACGAGCAGCGCCGCGAGTCCCGCAGCGTGGGGGGAAGCCATGCTGGTACCCTGCTCGATCTCGTGACCCGTATTCCATCGCGGCACGGTGGAGTAGGCCACCCCGGGCGCGATCAGATCGGGCTTGGCGAGCTCGCCCCCGCGCGAGCTGAAGTACGCCAGCAGGTCGTCGTTGGAGCCGCCGCTGGGATTGGGCGGGAGAAAAGTCGAGGGCAGCGTGGCGCCGATGCTGATGCTCCGCCGGGCCGACCCGGGGAACCCCATGGTGGAAAGTCCCGGGCCGTCGTTACCCGCGCTGATGACGAACGTCAGGGCGGGATTGGCGGCAAGAATCGAATCGATAATGCCGTCGATCCGGGCCGTACCCTCGACTTCGTTCCCCACCCCAAAGCTCAGATTCAGCACCAGAGGCAGCCGCCGGGTCTGGGCGAACTGAATGGCATACTCGGCGGCCCGCACCAGGCTGCCGGTGGTGGTGATGCTGCCCTGCGCGCTGTTTGCGATCTTCAGCCCGAGCAGCTGGGCGCCGGGAGCGACTCCGTTGAAGCCGCTGACGCCGTACATGTCGTGACCGGCCGCGATACCCGCTACGTGGGAGCCGTGGCTGTAGCTGTCGAAAACGAGATCGAGCTGAGGATCCTTTCCGCCGGACGAGAAGTTGGCTGCCAGATTCATCCCGGGGGCCCGCCCCCGCCGAGCCCATCCGAAGCTCTCTCGCGAGACCAGGTAGTCATGCACCGGCCGCTCACCGGCCAGTGAGCCATCGCCATCGGTGTCGGCAAAGAGCACCCAACCGTCGGTGGCCCGGGTGACCACCAGCGGGAGCGTGTCGGTGTCACTGCCGTTGCCATTCAGGTCGGAAGCCGGAGGCTGCCCCAGCGGGAGCTCCGCGATGGTGCCGCCGTAGTAGGGGCCGCCGGTACTCACGGCGGCCACCCGGCCGAATCCCTTGAGCCGGTGTCCGCCGATCTCGATGGAATCGCCGGCCGGAGTCACCGGCCGAAGCGGTACCGATCCTTCGTGAGAGAAATCTCTCAGGTCCAGCAATTTCGGTGTGTCGGTGCTGGTCTTCAGCAATCCGGGAATGCCGGGATCGATTCTGGTGTCCAGAATGCCAATGAGCACGCCACGCCCGTCGTAGGTGGGATGCTGCTGGAGAAACTTCTCCACCCCGGTGCTGCTCAGTGCCATCCAACCATGGCTGTAGGCCGCCTCGGGTGGAACCATCGGCTGCGCCGGCTCCTCCGCTTCCGGCTCCTTGCCGGGCGGTGGTGTCTCCGGCGGCTTGGTGGCGACGCGGCCGGGATCGATGTTGGGCTTGGGCGGCGGAGACTCGGGCTCTGGTTGCTTCGGAGCGCAGGCGAGCGTCAGCACCAGGGCGAGGAGGCTGGGGCGAATCCAGAGCATTGAGTTCCTAGCGGAGAGTAGCCGCGTCGAGCTGCGGAAGCACGAAGGGTCCCAGATGGGGACCGGCGTAGTTGGCGGTGATCCGAAGGGTAAAGGCGAGCAGGTCGCGGGTTTCTTCCGGGGTAATGATGGCGTCGACGAAGCCGCGGGCGGCAGCGAACCGGGCGTCGAGCTGCTGCTCGTAGTCCGCTCGCATCGATTCCATAGAGGCCTTGGCCTCGGGCGAGGGCTCCCGCCCCTCCCGCTTGGCCTTTTCCAGCTCGGCACCGTGCACCGCCATCACCGCCGATTCGCCTTCCATCACGCCCATTCTTCCGGTAGGCCAGCTCAGAATGAAATCGGGGTCGAACCCCTGTCCCGCCATGGCGTAATAGCCGGCCCCGGACGCGTGATTGATGGTCAGCACGATCTTGGGCACCACCGCCGTTGCCATCGCTTCCACAAAGTGCGCGCCGGCGCGGATGATGCCCGAGTGCTCCGCTTCGGGCCCCACCATGAAGCCGCTCACGTCCTGAATGAACAGGATGGGCAGCCGCTCCCGGCTGGCCGTCTCGATGAAATACGCCGTCTTCTCGGCGCTCCCGGTGTAGACGATGCCCCCGAAGCGGGGACGCTCACCGGGCTGGCCCTTTACCACTCCGCGCTGGTTGGCGATGACGGCCACGGGTCTGCCTTCGATGTGCGCGTGACCGCAGATCATCTCCCGGGCGACATCAGGCTGGAACTCGTCCAGGCCGCCGCCGTCCAGGATGCACCCGAGCACCTGGCGCATGTCGTAGGACAGCCGATGGTCCTGGGGAAGGATCTCGTAGAGGTCGGTGGACGGCCGCGCGGGCGAACGGGTGGGCAGAGTTCGGTGGCTGATGCCTTCGTGCCGGGGAAGACGGGCGATGTACTGGCGAATCCGCTCCAGGCAGTCGGGGTCGTCCGCCGCCCGGTAGTGGGCCACCGCGCTCACCTCGGTGTGGGTCTTGGCTCCGCCCAGGGACTCGGCGTCGATGGTCTGTCCGGTGGCGCCCTTCACCAGGTTGGGGCCGCCCAGCCCCATGAAGCTGGTGCCCTCGACCATGAAAATCACATCGGACAGCGCCGGCAGGTACGCTCCCCCCGCAACGCAGCTTCCCATCACGGCGCTGACCTGCGGCACATGGAGATAGCGCCGCATGATCGAGTTGTAGTAAAAGATCCGGGCGGCGCCGTACTGTCCGGGAAACACTCCGCCCTGATAGGGGAGGTTCACGCCGGCGCTGTCCACCAGATAGACAATGGGGATGCGCTGCCGCATCGCCACTTCCTGAGCTCGCAGAATTTTTCTGATGGTCTCCGGCCACCACGAGCCGGCCTTTACGGTGGCATCATTTGCCACCACCACGACTTCGCGATCTTCCACCAGGCCCACTCCGGTGATCACCCCCGCGCCGGGAGCCTGCCCTTCGTATTGATCGTGCGCCACCAGCAGTCCCAGCTCAAGCCAGGGAGAAGCCTTGTCCAGCAGCCGCTCCACCCGCTCGCGCGGGGCAAGCTTCCCCTGCTGGTGCATCTTGGCCACCCGGGCCGCGCCTCCGCCCTGCTTCAGGCGTTGCGCCAGCTGCTGATATTCCTCAGTCAGTGTGCGCAGGCGCCCCGCCGCCGGGCTCATGACTCCAGGTGCGACGCGGCCCACGACTCGATGTACTCGATGAGCTCGGAGGTAGGGGTCCCGGGTCCGAACAGCCGGCCGACGCCCAGCTGCTGCAAGGCGGCCATGTCTTCGGGGGGAATAATGCCGCCGCCGGTGACCAGTGTATCGGGGCGGCCCATCTGCTCCAGCAGCTGACGCACTCGGGGGAACAGCGTCATGTGGGCACCCGAGAGTATGGAGAGTCCAACCACGTCGACGTCCTCCTGCACCGCGGCCGTCGCGATCATCTCGGGGGTTTGGTGCAGACCGGTGTACACCACCTCCATACCGGCGTCGCGCAGAGCGGCGGCGACGACCTTGGCGCCGCGATCGTGGCCGTCGAGACCTGGTTTGGCGACGAGGACGCGGATCGGGCGGGTGGGCTTAGCTGCCATTGCGCTTATTGGGGGAGAGAAGGTCATCCACCAGGTCCGGAATCGAAGAGGTTACCCGGCAGTCGAGCCCGGTCACAGGCTCGTGGCTTGCCAGCAGCACGGCGTCCAGACCCGCCGCTCTGGCTCCCAGCACATCGATGTCGTAGAGATCGCCCACGTACAGCGCCTCCTCCGGTGCGACGCCGAGAGCCTCCAGCGCCGCGTGGAAGATACGCGGGTCGGGCTTCTCCACACCCAGGAGGGTGGAATCGATCACCACGTCGAAGTAGTGGCGGACTCCAGCGGCGGCCAGGGCCTGCTCGACTCTGCCGTCGCTGTTGGAGACCACACCAAGCTTGAGCCCTGCCTGACGCAACCGGGCCAACGACTCGGCAGAGCGCTCGGCAAGCATCGACCAGAGATGCCGCTCGCTATGCATACGACTGAGGCAGTCGCGGACCCGGTCCAGCGATTCCGGCGGAACCCCGCTGAGCAGGAACAAAGATTCCAGGTAGGCTGCGGCCCGGTGGCGGTCGCCGCCGCTGGCGGACTCCATGGCCCGGGTGGCCGCGGCGCGGTGGCG
>DATFQK010000231.1:0-3084 GCA_035264345.1 Gemmatimonadales bacterium
CCCTCTGGAAATGACTTGAAGCGGTTTGACCTCGCTCAGCTCGTGGATCAACGCCTCAGTCAGACCGTCCGCCAGGTAGCCGATCGAGTCCTGTCCGCCGCGGCTGTCGAAGTACATCACGGCGATCCGATTGGGACTGAAACCGGAAGCCACGCCCGAGGCCGTGCCGGGTCGTAGCCACACCCACCAAGCCGAGAGCCCCAGGGCGGCCAGAATCGCGACGGTCACGATTGACCAGAACACCTTGGCGCGAGATCTGGCAAACGCCAGGACCTTGGCTGGAAGGCCTTTCGGCTCCGCGCGTACACTGCCGGTCGTGCGCCGGACGCCTTGCGGAGCACTGCGCCGTGCTCGCATCGATCGAGAGGACGTACGGCGTGCGGCGCTCCCGAGATCCACCTCGGCGAGCGCATCAGCGAAATCCCGGATGGTGGGAAAGCGATCGGCCGGCGTCTTCTCCAGCGACCGCATAATCGCGTCTTCCACCTCATCGGGAATCGAATTGCGCACCACCTGCAGGCTGGGCACCGCCTCGAGCGAGTGCCGCGCCAGGATGGCCATGGCATTAGGCCCGTGAAACGGAGGCTGGCCCACCAGCATCTCGTAGAGCATGCACCCCAGACTGTACTGGTCGGTGCGTCCGTCGATGTGCTCGCTGGCTAGGCCTTGCTCCGGGCTCATGTAGTGCGGGGTTCCCACCGCCATTCCGGTTTCGGTCAGCTTCTCGCCTGCTGCGCTCACTGCCCGCGCGATGCCGAAGTCCGCCACCAGGGGCCGTCCGTCCCGGAGCAGGATGTTCTCCGGCTTGATATCGCGGTGGACGACTTTGTTGGTGTGGGCGTAATGGAGCGCGTCGGCGATGTCGCAGGTGAGCTGGATGGAGTCCGGCAAGGAGAGCTGCCGCTCCCGCTCCATCAGGGCCCGGAGCGACTCGCCTTCCACGAACGGCATGACATAGTAGAGGAAATCCGAGGCCTCCCCCGAGTCGTACAGGGGCAGGATGCTGGGGTGCTGGAGCTGGGCGGCGACCTTAATCTCGCGGAGAAACCGGTCGGCCCCGATGGAGGCGGCAAGCTCCGGGCGGAGGACCTTGATGGCGACTTTACGGTCGTGCCGGATGTCATTGGCGAGGTATACGGTGGCCATGCCACCTTCGCCGATCAGACGCTCGACGGCATAGCGCTCTTCGAGCGCGGTACGCAACAGAGCGAGCACATCGGCCACCGGAGCGCCTCAAAAATACGGGAGTGCCCTAAGATAGACGGAGTCGGCAGCGGCAGCCAGCGAAAAATTCCGTCTCTACCATCTGAGGAGCCAAGGAAGTGCAGGCAGGCGATGTGTTTACAAGATACCGGTGGGTACTGGAGCGGACCAGCAGAGGAGACCTGCGAGTAGAGATTACGGGACGGGCACCGCCGCCAGGGTCTCTCGCATTTCGGCCGCCGAGCGCCAGCGATCGTTGGGCGCCTTGGACAAAGCCTTGGCAATTGCGGTGGCAAGCTCCGGGGGTGTGTCGCTGCGGAGGGTGCGGACGTCCGGCGCCGGCTGAGTGAGGTGGAGCTGCAGCACCACGGCCTCGTTGCGGTGGACGAAAGGTGCCTGGCCCGCCAGGCACTCGTAGAGCACGCAACCCATCGAGTACAGGTCGCTGCGGTGATCGATGTCGGTCACAGCCGTGATCTGCTCCGGGCTCATATAAGTCGAGGTCCCGACGGCAATTCCCGACCGGGTCAGCTGGTCGGTTCCCGAAGCAATGACCGCCCGGGCAATGCCGAAGTCCAGCAGTATTGCGCCGTGGGCCGACAGCACTACGTTGGCGGGTTTCACGTCGCGGTGAATGATGCCCTGCTGGTGGGCATGATCCAGCGCATCCAGCAGATCGGATGCGATCCGGAGGGTCTCCGCGATCGAGAGTTGCCGGGAATTATCGAGCCGCTCCCGCAGGGTCTGGCCGTCCACGAAGTCCATCACGTAGTAGATCAGCCAATCGCGTTCTCCGGAATCCAGCAGCCGCGCGATATGAGGGTGGCTGAGCTGAGAAGCCAGTTTGATCTCCCGGAGAAATCGGTCGGCGGCGACGCTGACCAGGAGCTCGGGATGCAGGATCTTGAGCGCGACAGGGCGGCCGTCGGGATCACGCGCGAGAAAGATGCGCGCGTTCCCTCCCCGGCCGATCTCACTTTCGACTTGGTAGCGTCCATCAAAGGCCTGACGCACCAGGGCCAGCATGTCGCGCCGAATGGTGCAAGCTCCTGAAACGAGGTGCTATATGGTTGTAACACGGGCATGATCCGCGCAAGCGGGCAGTTCAGAGGAGGATATCGCTCCGAATCTCCCGCCGAATGGACCACCAGAGAGCGCCCCAGAGGTTGGACTGGCGCAGCGTGACTCTGGCCCGGCCGGTCATCCCGGGCCGCCAGGGGTCGAGCGCCGCCAACCGCACCCTTCCTTCCAGCGAGTGGGACGGCTCGGCGCTGGTGGATACCTGAAGGATTCTGCTGGTCAGCGCCTCTGCCGCCGTGGTATTGGGGAGCAGGCTGACTGCCTGGCCGGATACCACCGAGCTGGCCCCGGCACCCCTGAGCGAGATCCGTACTTCGAGACTGTCGACTCGTCCCAGGCGGAGCAGAACCTCTCCCCGGGAGACTCCGCGGCCCGCCAGCTCTTCCGGCCGCGGAGTGAGCACTCTGCCGGACCCCACCGCCCGGATGCTGAAAGCGCGGATTTGGTCGTCGAGTCCGGCCAGCCTGGCTGCGTCGACGGATAGAAGAGCCTCCATCTGGGCAACGTCCGAAGACCGGTCTGCAGCCCTGGCCCTGGCAATCGCCAGAGACAGCGAATCGACGGTCCGACGAAGCACAACGGCCTCCCGCTCCAGGCCGAAGCTGCGAAGCCGAAGCAGCGTGCTCCCTGTCTCTACCCAGCTTCCCTCCCGAACATTGACCTGAGCGACCATCCCACTGTCCGGCGCGGTCAGGGGAAGCGATGCTCCGCTCCAGACCGTGAACGGGCCGGAGACCGTGATTGGCCACGGGATCAGACATCCCAGGATGAGCACCACGCCGGCGCCGGCGAGCAGCCGTA
>DATFQK010000232.1:0-3498 GCA_035264345.1 Gemmatimonadales bacterium
GAACCCATAGAGTTTGGCGGTGCCGAACTGGATAAACAAAAAGGCGCCGATGATCCGCAGGACGCTGAGGAGATACGGCGTCCAGGAGCGCCACCGTTCGGCAATCGTCGGTGCGGTTTCTGTCCTGCCAGTCATGACGTCCTTCTCCCTTCGTGATCGAGGTCCACCGCGATGTTACGCCACTTTCCCTGATTGAAGCGTGCGACGCTCAGCGCGCATCGGGTGACATGACCGACCAGAATCGCGATCCAGATATCAATCGGGTCGAGCCTGCCGGCGCGGCGGATGAAGAAGCAGATGCCCAGCGGCACCAGAATCTGGGACACAATAGAGATGTAGAGTGGACTCTTGGTGTCTCCCGTGCCCTGGAGTCCCCCGGTATAGGTCAACGCAGTCGCGACAAACAGCCCGGAAAGGCTGAGAATCCGGAGCAGCTGAATGCCGATCTCCACCACCGCGGGCTCCCTCATACCGAAGATGGCCAGCAGCTCGCGGGGAAAGAAGAGGAAGAAGATGCCGACAAGGGCAGCCCCGGCCACCCCGTACCGGGCGGCCATGTGGACCGCCCGGTCGGACCGATCGGGGTGGCCCGCACCCAGATTCTGCCCGGCCACCGCGGCGGCAGCACCCATAAGACCCACCGAGGTCCAGGTGATCAGGGAGAAGAGCTGAGTGTAGGAGATGGCGAAGGCCGCCTGGGCCGCCGCACTCTGGGCCAGAGATCCGATGAAGCCGAGCATCACCACCCCGCCGACGTTCATGGCTATACCCTGGATTCCCGCGGGTAATCCGAACCGGAACAGCGAGCGAATGATGCCCCAGTCGGGCCTGAGCCCGCGGGACCGCGGAAAGGACACGACCCACCCGCCGGACCACAGCTTCCATAGCGCGTAGACTGCCAGTAAACCCGAGGCGATGACCGTGCCCATGGCAGATCCAAGAGTGCCATAGGCGGGGATCGGCCCCAGGCCGCGAATCAGGACCACGTTCAGGACCAGATTTGAGATGGTCAGGACCAGGCCGAGGACCATCGGGGTCCGCGCGTCGCCGGCGGAGCGGAGGGCGCCACCCAGCATGAAGAAGACCAGCATGCCGCTGCTGAATAAGAACATGACCCGGAGAAACGGCAGCGCCTCGGTCTTTACCGCGGGCGCGGCGTTCACCAGATCGAGCAGCCAGGGCGAGGCGAAGTAGCCAATGGGCGCCAGCACCGCGAGCGACAGGAAGATCGCCGTGAGAAATGCCTGATACACCACGCGGTCGACTTTGTCGGCGTCTCCAGCGCCGGTGAATCGAGCCACGAGCACGCTCATTCCGGTGAAGAGCGACCCGATAAAAACGATCACCACCAGCATGATCTGCCAGCTCACGCCAATCGCCGCATTGCCTTGATAGCCGACCAGATGCCCGACCAGCACGTGATCGACGATACCCTGCAGACCGCCGATGACGTTGGTGACCATGGTGGGCCACGCGATCTTCCACACGGCGCGACCGAGCGGCCCTTCGACAATCGAGCGGTCGTAGGGACGGCGCGGCGCTGGAGGGGCTTGCTCCGCCGCTGCGGGCACGGTGCTCGCCGCGGCAGGAGTGGGAATATCGGTTGAAGTCATAGTTTCGTGGCTGGCACGCAGGTGCGCATCAGCCTGGCATCACCCTTTCGTCGGCGCTATCCCCGTACACCGCAGGCAGCAACGCACCGGTCTGCCGGAGGTAGACCGTGAGCTGGCCACGGTGATGGTACCAGTGGTTCAGCATTACGGAACGGAGAAACGCCCCCCGTGGAATGGACCAAAGCTCGCGATCTCCCTGCATCATCCGCCAGGACGCAGCCAGTTCGGCGTCGTCCATAGCCTCGAGAATCTGCCGAGCCCGTCCCATACTGGCCTCGAACGTTTCGAGAACCTGGGCGGTGCTGTCCGCCTCGGGGCGGGGAACCGGAGTGTTCACATCGAATGATGGGGCGGTCGCAACCTCTGCAATTGCCCCGGGCAGATTGGCCACGTGCATAGCCAGTTGGCCCAGGCTCATGGACTTTGGATGCGGTCTCCATTGGAGCCGGTTGTCCGGCAACCGCTCCAGCACCCGACGAGTGGCCTGGGATTCTTGTTCCAGCTCCTGCAGGATGTCGTTGACGGTTACCATGGAGGCTTAGCCACTGACCAGTGCGTGAATGTTGCCATCGGGGTCCTTGAACCAGGCCGCCTGCATGCCTTGACCCTCGTGGATGTCGCCCCTGAGGGTAAGGCCCGGCATCTGATAATGCTCGAAGGTAACCCCCTTGCTTCGGAGTCCCTTGACGACTTTCTCCACCTCGCCGCCGAGCAGCCAGGTGACTGCTGTTGCCTTGTTGCTGCCGGCGAACTGGGAGCGGTACACCAGGAGCTTGGCCGGCCCGGCCTGATAAGTGACCGCCTCCTGTTCTTGCGCCTCGGTCTGCCGGAGTCCCAGGGTGCCCTCGTAGAACTTCTTCGCGGCTTGCAAGTCCCGTACGGCTACCGTGGCCATCGCTTCCTTACCGCCCAGCATTGCTGGCCTCTCCGGCTGCTGCTCCCGACATCGCCGAGCTCATATCGGTTTCCCAGACGGCGAACAGGTTCCCTTCGGTGTCCGTCAACTGGGCAAACCAGCCCATTCCCGGCACCGGCGTCTTTCCCATCAGGACCTTGGCACCAAGCTGCTCCGCTCGGCTGACCGACTCGTCCACGCTCTCGACGTTGATGTAGTGCACCAGGGGCTGATTGGGATACATCCGGCGCATCAACCCGCCATTGACGCCCGGCACGGTGGGACGCCCTTGGCCATCGGTGGGGACAGTGCGCACCATCCAATACTCCATTCCTCCTGCCACCGACCCCTCGAACTGCTTGATATCCCAGCCGAACAACTCTCGATAAAAGTTGGCCGCGCGCTCCGGCTGATCGGCCGGGATCTCGAAATGCACGATCGTGTGTTCCATGATGCATCCTCCTCAAATGAGTACCGCCGAGAGATACGACTGTTTCCCCGTGCCCCCAACATACCAACCGGTATGTAATACGTTCCGATCATCGGCTCGTCAAGCTGGTTGACAGACGGGAAGCCTGATCGTTACATACCAATTGGTACGACATCTTTCCTGGAGCAACATGGCCAAGCGACCCGCCCGCCGGCGCAAGCGGCAACCGGATGTCACTCGGGAACGGCTGCTTCAGGCCGGTTTCAAGGAGATTTATCGCCGAGGATTCCAGGGCGCGAGTCTGGACACCATCCTGGACCAGGCCGGCGTGACCAAGGGTGCTCTGTACCACCACTTCCCCGACAAGGCTGCACTGGGTTACGCCGTGGTGGATGAGGTGGTGAGAGACCTCCTGCTCCAGCGCTGGCTCGGCTTGCTCGAGGCGGAGCCGGGCGATCCAATTACCGCTCTGCAGGGAATGTTGAAAGAGCGACTGGCCCAGCTTCAGCCCCACGAGGTGGAGCTTGGCTGCCCCCTCAATAATCTGGGTCAGGAGATGT
>DATFQK010000233.1:0-3837 GCA_035264345.1 Gemmatimonadales bacterium
TATGCGGCGGAGGCCGGCGTTCCGGGGCACCTCGTGTTTGGGCGTGGCGCGGCCCGTACCCACCTGGTGCATGTCGTGCGCTACGGGGGTAGAGCCTGGCGGCGGGCCCTCGCTTTCCGTGATGCGCTTCGGGCCGATTCCAGGTTGCGGGATGCTTACGCGGTGCTGAAGCGTGAGCTTGCCCAACGCCATGGCTGCGAGCGCAGCCGTTACACCGAAGCGAAGAGCGCCTTCATCCAAGACCTGCTCGGGGAAGACCGCGAACCGCAGCCCTAGATCCCCCGCTAACCGGGTTTCCGGAATCCCGCGGTGGATCCCTCGCTGCGCTCGGGATGAGGTGCAGCTTTTACGGCCGTACCGCTCTACTGCAAGCACAGTCCGATCAAAACATGATTCCCAGCGTCAGCGGGAAATAGTGGACATCAGCCGACTGGCTCTTCGTCCGGTGCCCGCGGATCTCGATGAAGTTCTCCAGACCCAGAAAGAAGAACTTGGCTCCCACGCCGTAATTCCAGCCATAGCGAATCCGGCTGTCGCAGCCCGGACCAAGGGAGCACTCGGTGCGATAGGCCCCCAGCCCTCCAATGACGTAGGGCTGGATCGGCGAGGTGACCTTGGGTAGCCGATAGAGCACTCCCACCGTGGCCGAGCCGGCGGTCTGGTTTCCTTCTCCGCCCAGCGCAGCCACTGCCTCATCGCTATAGCCGAACCGGCTGTATGCCACGTCGAGCCGGAGTCCCCAGGGGTGCATGGGAGAGGCCAGCTCCGCCGTCACCAGCGCGTTCCATCCGGTGTTCACCCCGTTGGCTATGTCGCCCTCAGGCAGCGACGGTCCGCCGCCGACCCCAAGGGAGATCGAGCTCTGGGCTCCCAGCGGCGCCACCGAGGCAACGGTGCTCAGGCACGCTATATAGATCCAAAGCCGCATAGTCCTCCTTCAGTCGACCAGCCTGCTAAAGCGATTTCAAGTACTCCTCCAGATCCTTCTTCTGCTTACCGCTGAGCTGGAGGTTCAGCGCCTTTACGTAGTGCTTAATGACGTCCTCGAGGGTCTTGGCGCTGCCATCGTGGAAGTATGGGGCATGCTGCCATAGACCCCGAAGCGGCGTGGTGCGATATCGCTTCTCGGTAGTGCGTGCCGCGTAGGTCGCATCCATGCCCGTTTCGGAGGGCTGGTGAAGAGTTCCCTGGTTATTGTCGGAGAGGTTGCCACCGACATGGCAACGGGCGCAATTGGCATCGAATACGGCCTTGCCTCGGCCGGCTGCGCTCTTGCTATACGTGCCCGCCGGCGCCTGCGGGGCCGGTATGCTGAACTGATACGCTCGAAGAGCCGCCAGCTTGGGCGTGACCTGGTCCGGCTGGTGCACGATGTTCACGCCTAGCCGCGGATCGGAAAAGTTGCCTTGGCCGTGCATCTGGGTGACAGCCACGTAAGCGTTCCAGTAGGAGATCGGACCCTCGGCCGTGTAGGTCTCGTTCTTGACCTCCGCCAGGCCGTAGGCGGGCGGCAAAACCAATGGCGTGCTCTTGCCATCGAAGTTGAAACGGGGATCGTAGGTTCCCTTGGGCCACTTCTGGAGGATGGCTTTTTGTTCCGCGGTGAAATTGGGCAGCTTGGCCAGGATCTTACCGACTTCCAGGTCCCGGTTGGGCCACCCGTCGAGCCGGTGGCCGATGCCTGGAAGCAGCGCATTGTCGACGGTGGAATGACACAGGGCGCAGGTAATGCCGATTTGGGCAATGCGACCCTCTTTATCGAAGGTCGCCTTCAAACCGACGACGGCGTCGCGCTTGAGCAGATTTCTGGTGCCACTGGTGCCGAAGGGATTACTGAAAAGGAAGGAGAGCAGGTTCAGCCGCTCCATGTCGACCTTGAGACCGAGACTCAGGGCTTCGAGGGGCTGGATCTCCTTCTGCACCACCTCGTGCAGCCGAGCGGTGTCGGTCCAGAATACCTCGTCGCCGAAGGTATCATCCCGGAAAGTCCTCTGACCCTGGCGCTCGACCTCATTGCTGACCGCGGTCTCGGGAAACTGACGGCATCCTGCCGCTCCGAAGACTATCCAGAAGTGGACCAGCCCTATGACCAGCCATTGCGAACCAGCGCGAATTGATCCGGTGCCTACCCGCCGCCCCCTGAGTGCTCCGAACATGGGCTACCTCTCAGCCCCTGGGCCAGCAATGAGGCCACCTTGGGGTGCATGGGATGGGGCCGAGAATGGGTTCAGAGTGGACATGGCCTCCCCTCCACTCATGCGATACAATGGTATGGCCTTACACCCCAGAGCGGGGTCCGAGACCAGGAAGACGTCGACACAGAATATGGATTGGGCCAGAGAAAAGCAAGATAGGTCTTTCTTATCTAACCTTATATGGGAAAACGACTGCCTCGCCGAATAATTGAGGGTCCCAGCGGGAGGATCCTGGAGCTCCTGCGGCAGGGTCACCGAACCGTGGACGAGCTTGCCTCATCCCTCGGAGTCACCCGGCCCGCGGTGCGGGCCCAATTGGCCGTCCTGGAGCGGGACGGGCTGGTGGAGCGGCGCGGGAGCCGCCGCGGGGCGAGTAAACCATCGCAGGTGTATGGGATCACCAGTCAGGCCGAGCTCCTTTTCTCTCAGGCGTATGTCCCCATCCTCACCCAGCTGCTCCACGTGCTGGCGCAACGCCTGCCGTCGGGGGAGTTCCATTCGGTGATGCATGAGGTTGGTCGCAGGCTCATGGAGGGTCGAAGCGTACCCCACGGCCCGCTGGGCGATCGAGTGGCGGGTGCGAGTGCGTTGCTCAATGAGCTGGGTGGCTTAAGCGAAGTGCAGCAGGAGAATGGGGGTTACCTCATCCACACCCACGGCTGCCCCCTTGCGGCGGCCACGGCCAACCATCCCGAGGTGTGCAACGCGCTGGAGAGCCTGCTCAGTGAATTCGTCGGCGGAAAGGTCACCAAATGCTGCGATCGCTACGATCGGGTCCGTTGCTGCTTTGAGGTTGGTGAGGAAGTTCCCGCTACCACCGAAGTGCGGCACTAGGTCTGGCATCGGTGCCATTCGATCTCCAGCCCGTCCTGGAAGGTCCGCTGGTGACCCTGTGCCCGCTCCAGCCGGGGGACCACGCCCGGCTCTACGCGGTCGCGGCTGATCCACTGATCTGGGAGCAGCATCCGGATAAGAGCCGCTCCCAGCTCGACGGATTCAGGGCCTTCTTTCAGCAGGCCCTGGACTCGGGCGGAGCGCTGCTGGCTCTGGAAACCGGCTCCGGCCGGGTGATCGGTTCGTCGCGTTATCATGGCTATGATGAAGCCGCTGACGAGGTCGAAATCGGCTGGACCTTCCTGGCCCGGTCGCATTGGGGTGGGCAGTACAACGCTGAGATGAAGCGACTGATGTTGGAGCATGCCTTCCGCTTCGTGGGACGGGTCGTTTTCCTGGTCGATCCGGCGAACTACCGCTCCCAGCGCGCCGTCGAGAAGATCGGCGCCGTTCGCATAGGAATGCGAATGCGCGCTGATGCCTCGGGCCGCCAGAGCGTTGTCTTTGGGATTACGGCGAGCGAGTGGAAGCACAACCGAGCGGCAGCTTCAGGATAAGAACCGGTGCGAGGGCGGCGCCCTGCTTCCGGGGATCGAACGGGCCGATCTGGGCGTTGGCAACGTAGAACAGGGTATCCCCCACCACTGCGCCACTAGTCGGACCACGAAAATCGGGACGGTCTCGCTCCAGATCGCGTATTGCTCCTGCCGATTTAGCCTTGATGGCCAAGCTAGCTGCCCTGAAGGTGAGTCTACCGCGCTCTGATTCCGACACCTGAAATACGACTCATCGCACCCTGGTCCCCTCG
>DATFQK010000234.1:0-4798 GCA_035264345.1 Gemmatimonadales bacterium
GACGGCCCGAGATACGCGGCGACAGCCTGTACGGAGTGCGGGATGAGTCGGAGCTTCGGTTAGACTATGCCTCCGGTCGACCCCCAAGTCACGGGGCTCCGGCAGCACTGCCGTTGGCGGATGTAGAGAAGGTGGCGGTCAGGAAGATCAACCCAGTCACCACCGGACTGCTGGTTGGCGTTGGCGTGGCTGCCGGCGCATTTCTGATCGCGCTCGCTCAACTCGGAGACCAGTAAAGCCCCTTTCGTCCTTTTCCTATCATCAAAAAAACGGCCCCGAGATCGGGGCCGTTGGGTACTGGTCAGTCCGTTCAGCTGCCCTGAGCCAGCCGGCGCCGAATCAACTCCCGAGCGGCGGCATTGAGCGAGGCGTCGGTATCCAACCGCAGCCGACCTTCGATTCTGGCGGCCAGGCCGAAGCCGGTGTAGGCGCGAGCCAGATCGTCGATCGGCGTGCCGATGGAGCGCGGTGGCTCAAAGAAAGCGACCCCCAAGCGTGCGGCGCTGCTCGAAGGGGTGGCGAGTGAATCGGTGTGATAGCTCAGGACAGTGGCGACGAGAGCGACGGGAACGGACCAGCGGAAAATCGATGGCGACATGAAAGCTCCTCGGTGTGCGTGGCAGTTACGCAGGGAGCTTCGGCTGTCTTTCCATCAAACTTGAATGCTGCTCCAAGCAATGTCGCGAGACCGGCGACTCGCAGTCAGGCCGCGCCTTCGATAGGCCCCAGGTGACGCCGCGGGGTACCTCCCCGGAACTCGAAGTGGGCATCGGGAAGTACCCGGTCGTGCAAAACGTACGCATCGGCCAACTGCTGAATTCGGATGGCAGCCACTTTGTTGGCTATGGCTGCTGCTGCCTCCCAGGCTCCCACCCGCAGCATGGGATACAGATGCGCGTACTCCGGCCGCACACGGGCTTCACGCAACATCGGCGACCTCGAGATTTTCGGACCTGCGGGGAGTTCAGAGGGAGGGTGCCAACAATTTGAAGTTTTCCCCAGCCGGTGCAAGCGCTCATTTCTCTTCGGGAGCGATAGCAAAGTGTTGAGCCGATGTTGATGGATATGCTCCGCCTCAGCAGTGACTTACATGCAACTACCACATCTCCACAGGCTGTGGACAAAAATTGAATTGCCTTTCTCCTTTCCCCCATCTTCCACACCGTCAAAAAACCGGGCAGAGAAACCGAAGGGAATCCGTCAATCGGCTCTGATTTTCTGGCGCGTGACCCGAGTCACTGGACCGGACGCCGGGAAAGACCATGTTCTGAACGGTGTGGAGGCAACCCGACACCCAACGAGGAGGCACGATGGGAAAAGGTGACCGGCCCAAGGCCGACTTCTCTGGATGTAGAAAGCGGGAGCTCGTCTACGGCTGCCAGTCCCGCTGGGCGCAGTTATACGGTGCAGAACGGCGACAGTCTATCGAAGATCGCCAAGCGGGAGTACGGTGATGCTCAGCAGTGGCGGAGAATCTACGAAGCCAACCGGGATCTCATTCAGAATCCCGACCTCATCTATCCCGGGCAGGTCTTCCGGATTCCGAAGGCCTGAGCAAGGACCAATGAACATGATGCGACGCTATCCAGCCGTCCTACTGCTGGCCGCCAATGTCCTGGCCGTTCCCGGATGCAAGAAGAGCTCGGACACGGGCACGGCAGCCGGTACCGAGACGGCAACCGCCCAGGCCTCGATCACGGACATCCAGCTCGGCCGGCACTTGTCAGCTGACAAACGCGTGTCGGACGCGACAACCAAGTTTTCTCCGCGAGACACCATCTACGCGGTGGCCCTGACTCAGGGCAGCTCGCCCAATGCGACTGTCACGGCGCGCTGGACCTACGAGGAGGGCGGGCAGGTGGTCAAGGAGGATTCCCGTAGCATTGCCGCGAATGGCACCGAGGCCACCGAGTTCCACATCTCCAAGCCGAGCGGCTGGCCCAAGGGGAAGTATCGGGTGACCCTCACACTTGGGGGGTCTACCGAGTCCAAGGATTTTGAGGTGAAGTAGACGCGTTACAAGGTGGGGTCGATCGCGATCTCGTAACCTACCGGCAGCGGCGGCAAGGTGCCGCCGCTGACCGGAGCCTCGAAACGGAAGTGCACGTCCTGCAGGGTTTCCCCTGAGCCACGCGTATTGCCCGCCACCGTCACCGAACCGCCCGGGGTGAGCGGCACGAATTCCCCCGTCGCCGCTTGAACCCACACTCGTGAGGTCGAGCCAGCCAATCCTCGCACGATCAGCCGATATCCGGTGTTGCTGAAAAGTCGCACCGTTGTGACAGCCTCTCTCAGAAGCCCCGTCCGTCCGGTCTCGCGAGGCGGTGTGACGCTGGAGATCGTTCCGTGCGGATCGACGTGGGCCACCAGGGCGACACTACCAATAGCGGAGGCGAGCCCAACCTGAGCCGCCGCGACCGAGGACTGGAGGCACAGGAGCCCCGCAAGCAGTGCCGGGATTCGAGCTGCAGAGACGCAATAACGCATTGTGTCACTAATCCTTAGCCACGCAGAGCCGATCCAAACAGGGCGCTGTACCGAGTCCACTCCCCTCGAACGTACCCCGCAAAACCGGATCGGGTTAGAGCAATCAACCACGCAACCCTTTCTTGGAGCCGAGTATCTACAAGAAGTGCGGCCTGCTGGGGCTCCAGCGAAACGTGCTGGCCCCCAACGCGTAGGACATACTGGTCGTGCCGGCCCGCGCCCCGCGGCCGGATCCAGAGGGTGAGGCTGAGCATGCACGTGACCCGCCGGCGATTCATGCTTGGAACAGCGGGAGCCTTCATCAGTGCGGCTCAGGCCCGGGCTGCCTGGCCCGCTCAAGCCATGATGTCGCCGGGCACGGCGGGTCCGGGCTGGGAACCCAACGCCGCCCTGTTGCGTCAACTCCCTCGGTTGCTCGAGCTGGCCTCGGTCCCGGGTTTGGGACTCGGAGTTGTGGAAGGCGCTCGAGTCTGGACCCGAGGCTTTGGTCGAGCCGTCGAGGAGCCGGCGCAGCCCACCTCTCCCGAGACAGTCTTCGAAGCCGCTTCGCTCGGCAAACCCATTTTTGCGTACGCGGTGCTCCGCCTGGTGGACGCCAAAGCTCTCGACCTGGACCGGCCCCTGTACGACTACCTGCCGATACCGGAAGCAAGCAGCGCCCGGATGAGACGGGTAACCGTGCGACAGGTGCTGAGCCATACAACCGGTCTCCCGAACTGGCGCCAGCTCCCCGGCCCGCTGGAGCCGGCGGAGGAGCCCGGAAAAAAGTTCACCTATTCGGGAGAAGCGTACTTCTACCTGCAGCGGGTGGTCGAGGCGGTGACCGGCAAGGCGTTCTCGCGCGTCATGCGGGAGCAGGTGTTCGATCCCTTGGGCATGAAACAGAGCAGCTACGTCTGGCTCCCCGCATTCGAGAGCCGCATGGCGGCAGGGTACGATGGCCAGGAGAACCGGCTCGACGTTCAGGCGGCCATCGGCCGAAGGACGCTGGCTATCGCACAACAGTGGGGCATTCCGCTGGTCGACTGGCGGTACCAGGAATCGGCCAAGGCGATTCCGCTGGTGAATCCCGAGTGGCCGGTGCTGCCGCTGTACATGGTCCCCAACGCGGCGACGTCGTTGCTCACCACCGTGAGCGATTATACCCGGTTCCTGAGCCGGGTCGTTGCCAGAGATGGGCGCCCAACGCTGGCTCTCTCTCCCGAGATCCGCCGAGCCATGGCCACACCGGAAGTGCGGCTCAATAGCGCGTTATCCTGGGGTCTTGGCTGGGGAATACAGCGGGATGAGCACGGCGAAGTGCTGTGGCACTGGGGAGCCAACAACTCCTTCCGCAACTTCGTCATTGCGGATCCGCCAAATGGCCGGGCCATCGTGGTGTTCACCAACAGCGAGAACGGTCCCCGACTCTACGAACGGGTGATTCTGGCTGTGACCGGCCACGACCACCCCGCTTTCCTCTGGATCTAGCGGTACCCGGACCGTACTTCCAGCGTCACCCATCCTCTACTACTTATAGCGCTCGGACCTGACAGGGACTCTGTGTGCGCTCCAGAATGGGTTGGAAGATCGCGATTGCGTTCTTTGCGGTGTACGTGTGCTGGGGCATGACCTATCTGGCGATGCGGGTCGCGGTGGAGACCATCCCACCGCATCTACTCTCCGGCAGCCGGTTTGTGTTCGCCGGACTGGTGCTCTATGTCTGGGCCAGACGCCGCGGAGAGCCGGCACCCTCCGCGATGCAGTGGAGAGCGGCCGTGGTGATCGGAGGGTTTCTCCTGCTGGGAGGAAACGCCAGCGTGGCCTGGGCGGAACAGCGGGTGCCGTCCGGCTTAGCGGCGGTGTTGATCGCGGTCGCGCCGATCTGGATGGTCGGTTTGGAATGGGCCAGAGGCGGGTCACGACCGAGCAAACAGGTGATTGCAGGACTGCTGCTCGGGCTCGTGGGCGTTGGCTTGCTGGTGTCGTCCCGCGGCAGCTCCGCCACCCGGGTGGATCTCGGTGGCGCGCTCATTCTGGTTCTGGCCTCCGCGTCCTGGGCCTGGGGCTCGGTGTGGTCCAAGACGGCGCCGCTGCCCAAGTCTCCGTTTCTGGCAACCAGCATGGAGATGATTGGAGGTGGCTTGCTCTTGTTGCTGACCGCAGGTGTTGCCGGTCAGTTTCAGGCGTTCGAGCCGAGCCGGGTGACTCTCCCGGCTGCGCTGTCGTGGTGGTACCTGGTGATATTCGGCTCGCTGGTGGGATTTACCGCCTATATCTGGTTGCTGGGAGTCACATCCATCGCCAAGGCCGGTACCTACGCCTATGTCAA
>DATFQK010000235.1:0-6082 GCA_035264345.1 Gemmatimonadales bacterium
CGGATACCTACGACACGGTCGAGTGGCTCCTGAGGAACGTCCCGGGGAACAACGGGCGGGTCGGAGTGCTCGGTGTCTCCTATCCCGGCTTTCTGGCGACCATGGCCGGGATCAACCCACATCCTGCGGTGAAGGCCATCTCCCCTCAGGCGCCGATGACCGACACTTGGATGGGAGACGACTTCTTCCATCAGGGCGCGTTCCGGCTGTCCTACGGCTTCGAGTATGCGGGCTCGATGGAGCTGAGCACGGATTCTCCTCTCTCCGGCGAAATGCCGATCGACTCCTGGGACACCTACGACTGGTACGCCCGTCTGGGCTCGCTCGCCAACGTGGACCGCAGGTATTTCCACGGAAGGGTGCCCACCTGGCAGGCGTTTGTGGCCCATCCCGCGTATGACCGTTTCTGGCAGGAGCGGGCCGTACAGCGAATCATCAAAGCTCCGCTGGTGCCCACCCTGACGGTGGGCGGCTGGTGGGATCAGGAAGACCGGTACGGGCCGCTCGCTACCTATGCCGCACTGGAGCGGGGAGACAGTGGCAGACGCAACTTTTTGGTGATGGGACCCTGGAACCACGGCGGGTGGCGCCGCCCGGCCAACCTCATGCGAATTGTAGACCCCGGAACCTATGAGGCCTATCTAAAGGACGTTGAGGCCCCGTGGTTCGCGCATTACTTGAAGGATCTGGAGGGTAGAGATCAGCCGGAGGCAATGGTATACGACGCCGGAGCTCGCCGCTGGCGCTCGTACGACAGCTGGCCGCCGAAGTCCGGGGGTAACCCCCGCAGTTTGTATCTCCATGGCGGTGGGGTCCTCACCTTCGATCCTCCTCGCGCCGGCGAGCCGTCGTACGATCAGTACGTCTCGGATCCGGCTCACCCGGTGCCCTACCGTGCCCGGCCGGTGGAGCGTACCTACGACGCGCGGGGCAGCCGCTGGAAGTTCTGGGAGACAGAGGACCAGCGCTTTGTCGACGGCCGGCCCGATGTCGTCGAGTGGGTCTCTGCCCCGTTGGAGGAAGATCTGCTGGTGGCGGGGAACATCAAAGCCAAAATCGTGGCCTCTACCACCGGGCGCGATGCCGATTGGGTGGTCAAGCTGATCGATGTCTTCCCCGACAGCATCCCGGAGAACTGGTCCTGGGGCGGATACGAGCTCATGGTGGCCCACGAGATCATGCGCGGACGCTATCGCCGGAGCTTCACCGCGCCCGAGCCCCTGACTCCCAACACGCCCCTGGAGTTCACCGTGGATCTGCATCAGCAGAGCTACACCTTCCACCGAGGACACCGAATCATGGTTCAGGTCCAGAGCACCTGGTTTCCCCTGTACGACCGAAACCCGCAGACCTGGGTGCCCAATATTTTCCAGGCCAAAGCGAGCGACTTCCGAGCGCAAACGCATCGGATCTGGCACACGCCCAAGCTCACTTCACGGGTCGAGCTGACCGTTCAACGTTGACCCTGCGGAAAAGACTATGCCCGATCAGCCGCTTACTCACGCCTCCACAGCCGAGCGCGCGGCGCGTGAGTTGTACGGGGAGGTTCTGCGTTGCTGGAACGAGCGCAACGCCGGTGAGTTTGCCCGGCGCTTCAGTCGGAACGGCAACATGGTGGGTTTCGACGGAAGTCCGATCGACGGGCAGGAGAATATCGAGGAACACCTGACCGAGGTATTTCGCAGCCACCCCACCGCCGCTTACATCGGGAAGGTGCGCGAAGTTCGTCTGCTGTCTCCCGGTGTGGTGCTCCTGCGAGCCGTTGCCGGAATGGTGCCGCCGGGCCAGGCCGACCTGAACCCCGCAGTCAATACCATTCACACGCTGGTCGCTGCATCCGAGGGCAGCCGCTGGAGAGTGGAGTTGTTTCAGAGCACGCCCGCGGCGTTCCACGGGCGGCCCGCCGCCGTGGAAGCCCTAACAGCCGAGCTGAGGAAGGAATTGGAGCAGCACCCAACCTAGCGAGTGCGGCTCCAGCGGTCGCGGAGGCAGCCCAGGAAGGAGTCGCAGCGGGCCGGCTCGCTCGAGGCCACGGCCGTGGTGTCGGCCGGGAGATCCGGCGGAAGCGCATCCAGGCGCGCGGCCACATCCTCCGGGTCCTCATCGGACTGGTCGGACAGCTTAGCCCCGGCAAGCAGAATTTCCCGGCGGAGCCGCGACGCCGTCCGCATCACCCGGCCCGGATACCGCTGGCAGCGGGGGGTGTTGCGGCCGCTGACGCATCCGTTGTATCGCCGAAGGGCGGCCTCGAGCGACTTGGTTCGCCGCACGTGCATCTGCAGCAGGCGGGCGCCGTGACAGATGTTGGCCTCCACGTTCAGGAGGTCACCCGAGAGGCAGCGGTAGTTTCCGACGTGCATCGGCATCACCTGCATCAGGCCGATGGCGCCCTCGCTGCTGACGGCGCTGGTGTCGAACGGCGCGTTCTCGATCAGGAGCACGGCCGCAAGTACGCTGGGGCTGATGTGAGCTCGGCCGGCTTCATAGACCACAGCCGAGGCCACCCGCTCCGCCAGCTCGGGGTTACGGATGCGCCGCGCCAGCGCAGTCGCCAGCGGCCGGTGCGCCAGTCGCCTGGTCACCGCCGATTCCATGGCAGCGCTGTCCCTGGCCGTACGCGGGTGAACCGGCGCCACCGGACCAGGCTTACGGACGCTCGCCTTCCGGGCAACCGCCGGTACCCGCGGGGCAGCCACCGGTACGCGCGGAGCAGCCGCCGGCACCCGCGCGGGCATTAACCCGGGCGCTGCAAACGAGGCGGGGGTTCCAGAACCGGTAGAGGCGCACGCGGACAGTAGCGTCACTGCCGCAAGTCCATACGATTTCAGCGCCCTGCCACGACAGATAGCGGGGAACATGGCGCTCCTCTCGAAGACGTGACGGCAGTATGGCCCGTGCCAGAAGGCCGCTCAAGTGTTCGAAAGTTGTTCGCGACGAAAAATGGGACACTCAGAATCGGCCACCGCCGGTGGCCGGCCTTGCAAGTGACAGGGACACCGGCACAATGAGCAGCGCACTGGAGCCACTGCACCGCCTGGCACTCCGGGTGTTCGTTACAAAGGAGGGACAATGCTAGCAAAGAGCTGGGTTCTGGCCGGAGTACTCCTGCTCTCCTGCGGGGGTGACGACAGCTTTAACCCGACGGTCGATACCACGGCTGGAACCTACCAGCTCACCACGCTCAAGGAGACGCAGAACGGGATCACGCTGGATCACCTTGCCCTGGGCGTTACCGCGGAGCTCATTCTGGCGGCCGATGGCACCGCGACCGGCCACCTGTTCGCTCCGCACGGCGCGGTGGACGGTAGCGATCTCGACACCGATTTGACAGGAGGATGGGCCCTGAGCAACACCACTGTCACCCTGAGTCTGGATCAGGGCATCTTGTTCGACGACATCACTCTCACCGTGGAGCCCAACCGGCTTCGGGCTAACCAGACCTTCACGGGTGACATTGCGGTCGAGATCGTCTTCACCCGAACGGAGTAAGCGGAAGCACCGTGCAACAACCTATTCTGGGCCTCCACCATGTTACCGCCACGGTAGACGAGGCCCAGCCGGACCTCGATTTCTACCGCCGCACGCTCGGTCTTCGGCTGCTGAAGAAGACGGTGAACTTCGACAATCACAACGTCTATCACTTCTACTATGGAGACGAGCGGGGCACGCCGGGAACCATCTGGACCACCTTCCCTTACGCCGGTTGGGGCGTGCCTCCCGGCCGGCACGGCGCGGGTCAGATCACCACCACCTCGTTTTCGGTGCCCGAGGGATCGCTTTCCCGCTGGATGCTCCGGCTGCAAGAAGTCGGCGTGCCGGTGCAGGAGGACGAGGCCACCAGGGGAAACGCGATGGTGGCCACCGACCCTTCGGGGCTTCGGATCCGCTTGATCGAAGCCGCGGGAGACAACCGTAGGCCCTGGACCGGGAACGGCCTTGCCGCCGACATGGCGGTCAGAGGTCTCCATAGTGTGACGCTTACCGTGACGGCTGCCGGGCCGAGCGTGAGCTTTGCCCGAGAGTTCCTGGGCTTCGAGGTGGTGGACGAGGGCGAAGGCTGGGTGCGAATGGCGGTGAATGGGGACCTGCCGGGGCACGCCCTGGAATTGAGTTTTGGCGGCGGACATCCTCCAGCACGGAATGGGATCGGTACCGTGCACCACGTGGCCCTGGCCATTACCGATGAAGACGAGCAGAGGCAGCTCCGTCAGGAGCTGATCTCCCGGGCCATTCCCGTTACCGATGTGCTGGACCGGCAGTATTTCCGTTCGATCTATTTCCGCGAGCCGGGAGGCGTGCTATTCGAGGCGGCCACCGTGGCTCCGGGATTCTCCGTGGACGAGCCGCTCGCGGCATTGGGGCAGGAGCTCAAGCTTCCGCCCTGGGAGGAAAAGAACCGGGCTGAAATCGAAAGTAACCTGACCATCATTCGGACCTGAGGTCGATGCCAGTTTGCAGACGACAGTCACCAGTCGCCAGTGAACCTGGTCTGCGGTCTGACGACTAGCGACTGGTAACTGGTCATTGGCCCAGCTGCGCGTTGATTCTGAGCACCGTCTCGTGAGCAATGCGCTGTAGCAGGGTAACGGTGCCGCCGGCCACCGGCAGGGTCTGCCCCTGCACCACCGCCTGCTGCGGAAGCAGCCGCGCGTCGTGTCCGGTGATTCCTTCGTATACCACCAGCGCGGCGAGATAGGTGCCCAGCGGGGCCGGGTGAAAACCGTCGGGGCCGTACAACGGGAGCGAGGGATCCACCAACCAGGCCGCGCGCCAGGCTTCCCCCGCCGGGAAACAATCGCCGTCTACCGCTCGCGCCGTCTCCAGACAGGATTGCAAGACACCATCGAACACGGCGCGATTGGGCGCCGCGGGCCAAACCATCAACTGCGCGGTGCGGCCTCCGCCCGCGCGCACGTCTGGATCGAGCAGCTTTGCGGCCAGGATCAGGGTATCACGACCCAGCTGCTCGCTGGTCGGCCCCTGTTGCAGCACCACGAAGTCCCAGCCGCCTCGGCGCACCACGTCGACCGCGTCGCTCATGCCGTTGACGTGGTCGATCACGGCGAAATTGGGCCGGGTGACCGCTTCGGTCACGATGGTGTCGTTTACCGAGGCGGCGAGGTGCGCCACCGTTCCGGGAAGGTCATTGCTGGCGGTGAGACTGTTGCCGATGAACAGCACGTGAAAGCCGCCGCCAGGCTCGGGCGCCGCCGGAGGATTCCCACCGGCGCAGGCGGCAAGCACCGACAGGGCTGTAAGGAAGCGTGAGAACATGCCGAGGTCGCGGGGTGTTTCCATCGGGGACGAGAATCATCTGCCGCGAGACACACGAAACCCGCCACGCTGTATCTGCTTCGCTGAATAGGCAATTCGGCCCAGGCGGGGGCAGTTGACGTAAAACCATTTCGGTGACAGTATGCCACGGGGACGTGAGGTTCGTGGGCGCCCCTTCGGCAGACTTCTGCGTCTGAGCCACCCTTGCCTGATTCCGCACGTTCCGACATCACGTCCAGGATTTTAGAACCCACAGGGGGAGTGCTCGGAGTACGCCCATGAAGTGTGCCGGCCGCTGAACCAATGAACGGACGGAGGAATGCTGCCATGACCCTGTGTTCACGTCTCGCTCGTCTCGCTTCCGCACTCGCACTCGCTCTCCCGCTTCTTTACCCCATCGCTGCTTCAGCCCAACAGCCGGCGCCTACCGGCAGCATTGCCGGGCGGGTGGTGGACGAGAACGGGGCCGGTGTTGCGAATGCGCAGATTTACATCGACCGGCCTGCCCTCGGCACCCAGACCCGCGCGGATGGAGGCTACACGCTGAGCCGGGTTCCTCCCGGCAGCTACACGCTTCGGGCGAGGCTGCTGGGCTTCAAGCCTGAGTCCACCAGCGTGACCGTATCCCCCAATGCCCAGGCAACGGCCGACTTTACCATGAGGCACGACCCGCTCCAGCTGGAGACCATGGTGGTCACCGGTACTTCGACGCCGCGGGTAAACCTGGATGCAAGCGTTGCGGTGACTACGCTGACGGCTACCGAAGTCCAAGCGGCCACGCCTCGAAGCAACACCGAGATGCTGCGCT
>DATFQK010000236.1:0-3978 GCA_035264345.1 Gemmatimonadales bacterium
CACGACTCCGAAAGCCTGACACGCAAGATTGACATCTGGGAGAGCTGCGGGATGCAACTTCAGCCGAGAAGGACCGTAAGTTTCCGATATGGTTACCAAGTCCTTCGCAAATCCGGCAACGCCGAGCGTAATCCCTCCCGCCGCTCAACGCAGCACAGACTGGCTGCTGATTACCCTGCCGGGGATCATCTGGGGCGCGTCATTTCTCTTTATCGCCGAAGGTCTGCGATCGGTTGGGCCGAAAGGTGTGACCTTCGCCCGAATTCTGATCGGCTTTCTGACGCTCACGCTGGTTCCGGCGGCGCGGCGGCCGGTGGCCAAGGCGGATCGCGGCGGGACGGCGCTGCTGGGGCTGATCTGGATGGCGTTTCCGCTCAGCATGTTTCCCTTCGCCGAAGAGCGGGTCACGTCGGCGCTCACCGGAATGTTGAACGCTGCGGTGCCGTTGTTCGCCGTCATTGTCGCGGCGGTCTTGGCTCGACGCCTTCCCTCGCGTGGAGTCGCCGGCGGTCTCGCGGTTGGAATGACCGGAGCGGTGTTGATGGCTTGGCCGAGCATGCACGAGGGCCGGAGCAGCGTGGTCGGGGTGCTGCTGATCCTGGCCGCTCTGATTTCCTATGGATTCGCCATCAACCTGGCGCGGCCGCTGCAGCAGCGGAACGGCGCGTTACCGGTAGTCTGGCGGGCCCAGGCCGTGGCCCTGGTTCTGACCGCTCCGCTGGGGTCTTCCGATCTGCTGCACGCGCGCTGGGCCACGGGGCCGGTGCTCGCCTTGCTCGCCCTGGGCGTGCTCGGGACTGGGGTCGCGTTCGTGATAATCACCATCGCCGCGGGCCGGGTCGGGTCAGCCCGCGCCTCTTCGGCCGCATTCCTCATTCCACCGGTGGCGCTCCTGCTCGGCGTCCTGGTGCGGCACGAGCACGTGGCCGTGCTCTCCATGTTGGGAGCCGCGATTTGTGTGGCTGGGGCCTGGGTGATGAACCGGACCCGTTCCTGAAAACGAATGGTTTGGGCTATTCTTCCGGCGCAGTTGGAACGTCGGGCTCCTGGCTGGGCTCCTTCACGCCGTAGTGATCGGCAAACTCGTCGCCGCTGATGCCGTGAGTGAAGCTGTCCTTGATCTCCGGCAGCATCGTCGCGTTCCACTCGTACCACTCCCGCGCCAGCCTCCGATAGTCGTCTCTCTGCCGGTCCTTCAGATTGGCCTTCTCCAAAGGATCGCTCACCACGTTGAAGAGAAATGTGTTGTCCAGGATCTTGAGAAACTTGAGGTCGCCGTCGCGCATCGCCCGTTGCGCGTTTGCCTTGTATCGCCAGTACAGCTTCCGCCGGATTGACGGCGCCTTCCCGGTGAGAACCGGCAGCAGGTTGATCCCGTCGCTGGGATAGGCCGGGTCGGGCACTGTGCCGGCGGCGGCGAGCAGCGTGGGGACCCAATCCATGGTGATGGCGACCTGATCGGTCGTCCGCCCTCGGGGGATACGCCCGGGCCAGGAGATGATCGCCGGAATCCGAAGACCGCCTTCCAACAGCTCGGTCTTCTTCCCGGTAAACGGCCAGGTATCGGCGAAGCGCTCCCCGCCGTTATCGCTGGTAAAGATCACCAGCGTATTACTGGTCAGCCCACGGGCCTCCAGCACCCCCAGCACCCGGCCGATCTGCCGGTCCATCGCCTCGATCATCCGCTGGTAGGTTGCCTGGGAACCACCGTCCAGGTGAAAGAGGCCCTTGCCCTCCGAGCGGAGCCGCTGGGACTCGGCTTCGTCACCCGGCGCCTCCCAGGGCCAGTGCGGCGCGTTGAAGTGCAGACTGATCAGAAACGGCTGGTGCGACTTCGCGTATCCCTCGACGACCTGGACGGCCCGCTCACCCAGCAGATCGGTGAGGTACCCTGTTTGATGAAGCGGGACGTCATCGTCCCAGAAATCGTCTTTCGCGTTGGCATGCGAGTAATAGTCCACCGCCCCGCCGCGAAAGCCATAAAAATGATCGTAGCCGCTCTTGAGCGGCCCGAATTTCGGCAGCACTCCGAGGTGCCATTTGCCGATCAAGGTCGAGCTGTAGCCGACCTTCTCGAGCAGTGACGGCAAGGTGGGATGGCCCGGTTCCAGCCCTACATCAGGGTTGTTTGCCAGCGGCTCCTCGAGGCCGATTCTCAGCCGGTACTGGTAGCGTCCGGTGATCAGCGCCACCCGGGTGGCGGTGCACACGGCCGAGTTCGCGTAGGCCTGGAGAAAACGCACCCCGTGGGCCGCGAGCCGGTCGATATTCGGCGTCCTGAGATCGGGCCGTCCGTAACAGGCCACGTCGGCGTATCCCAGATCATCGGCAAGAATGAAGAGCAAGTTGGGCGGTCTGCCTGACGCGGATGCACCCTTGGTCTCCATCCCCAGCGCCAGCGTTACCATGCCGGTAGCCGCACCGCGCAGCATGTCGCGCCGCGAGATCGGCTCTCTCATTTGCCGTATTCGTCGTGCCGGCGGAACCAGATGTTGGTCTCGTTGCGGCCCCTGGGTGCGCGGTCGAGCCACTGGTACATCCCCCAGAGAGCATCCAGTCCCCGGGCATAAGCGGAGTAGGTGTGGTAGACCGCGCCGTTCTCCAGGGCGAAGGCGCTCATACCGGGCCTCTCCCGGGTGTAGGTGGCCACGTTGGTACCGGTCCTGGCCGCCATCCACTCCACTGTCCCCTCGCCCTGGTCTGACTTCCACTCTCGTCCCTTCTCTCCCACGAGCGTGTCCTGCATCGGCTGCTCGCGGCGGTAGTTGTATTCGATCTCTCCCTCGCGCTGTTCCTGCTCGCTGAATCCGACGCTGAAGTCGTGGTTGAAGTCGCTGCCGAAGGAGGACGCCCAGGGGAAGGTCCAGCCCATCCTCCGGCGGTAGGCCTCGAGCTTCGCCAGCGGCGCACGCGACACCGCCCACAGCATGACGTCGTGGTTGGCCAGGTGGACGGCGAATCCGTTGAAGCCGTCGGCGATGGCGGAGCAGGCGGGACAGCCGGCGGTGTAGTCGGGGCCGAACATGAAGTGGTAGATCAGGAGCTGGGAGCGGCCGCGGAAGAGATCAGGGAGAGACGCTTTGCCCTCGGCGGTGTCGAAGCGGTACTCCTTGTCGATCTGGACCCAGGGCAGTTCCATCCGGCGGCGGGTTACCTCGTCGCCCTGGCGAGTCAGCTTCTTCTCGGCCTCGAGCAACTCCAGCCGGGCCGCCCGCCACTGTTCCCGGGTTCCGGTTGGGTGGCTGATGGTCGTATTCGGGTCTTTGGTGTGGGCAGGCATTGTGGCGTTCCTTCGTGGGTGGTGATGGTCATTAGCGAGTAGACGGCTCAGTATTCCGCGACTGTAGCGGCCGTCACCCGGCGCGCCAGCAGCTCCTCCCGGGTCCACAGCGGCCGGATCTCTACCGTTCCGATCCGCCCGGGCGGCAGCGTGGCGGCAATCTCCTTCGCTGCCTCCATATCGGGCGCCTCGATCAGAGTGTAGCCGGCCAGCTGTTCCTTGGTCTCCATGAAGGGACCGTCGGTGAAGGACAGCTCGCCCCGCTTCCTCCGGACCGTCACCGCGGTCCGCACCGGCTGCAGCGGGTTGCCGTCGAGGAACACGCCCTGCTCCCGGCGCTCGTCGCCCCACTCGAAGCCTTCCTGCATCAGCGGCTCCCACTGCTCCGCCGGAATGGCGTCGCGCTCTTCTTCGTTCATGTAGATCAGGCAGAGGTATTTCATTCTTTTCTCCCAGTCGCGAGTCACGAGTCGCGAATCACGAGTCACGAGTCGTGAGTTGCTGGTTGATTAGGATCACAATCTGCGAGTCACACCGCGAGCCACGAGTCACGTTTGGAAGTCACCCTTTCGGATGCGCCACCAGCTCGCGACTCGTGACTCGCGACTACTTACAGCACTCCTGTCTCGATGCCGGCTCCACGTAGCCCGCCTCGGCATCAATTGCGTAGTTGTTCTGGTACTTATCATGATGCCGGA
>DATFQK010000237.1:0-2511 GCA_035264345.1 Gemmatimonadales bacterium
GCCGTGTGCGTTGATGTAGCCTACCTCGTGGGCTGCCACTCCGGCCTCGGTCAGCGCATTCCGCATGGCGCGAGCGGCCTGCGTTCCATCGGGCCGGGGCGCCGTCATGTGATACGCGTCATTGGTCAGTCCGAACCCGCAGATCTCGGCGTACACCGGCGCTCCCCGGGCCAGAGCACGCCCGCGCTCCTCCAAAACCAGTACCGCGGCCCCCTCGGCCATAACGAAGCCATCGCGCCCCTGGTCAAAGGGTCTGCTGGCATGTGCGGGATCGTCGTTGCGGGTAGACATGGCCCGGATGATGGCGAACGCTCCAAAGCAGAGCGGGGCCAGCGGTGCTTCGGCGCCCCCCGCCACCATCACGTCGGCTTCCCCTCGGGTGATGGCCCGGAAGGCCTCGCCGATAGCGATGGCGCCGGAGGCACAGCTCATTCCGTTGGTCGAGTTCGGCCCGGTGAAGCCGAACTCGATGGCGATGTTGCAGCTGGCGGCTCCCGCAAAGACCGTGAGCGCCAGAGCGGGATCAACCGCCCGAGGACCTCCTTGCATGAAATTCCGGTATTGGCCCTCACCGTGGGCGACACCCCCGAGCGCTGTGCCCATGGTGGCGCCGATCCGGTCCATGTCTTCTCGAGCGAGGTCGAGACCGGCGTCGCTCAGAGCCATCCGGGTGGCGGCGACACTGAACTGGGAGAACCGATCGAGCCGGCGAACCCGGCGCTCCTCGATATGATCGCTGGGCGAAAAGTCGGGTACCTCTCCGGCGATGCGGGATTTGAACATGGAAGGATCGAACCGGGTAATGCAGCGGACGGCAGACTCCCGCCGCCGGAGTCCCTCCCACAGTCCTTCAACTCCGGTACCGATTGGAGTGATGGCGCCAATCCCGGTGATCACAACTCTGCGTTCCTTCATCTGGGCTCCTGTCGCACTTCTCCTGCTCCAACTTCCCCGCTTCCCCGCTTCCCCGCTTCCCCGCGTCCGACCCTCCCCGCTTCCAAATACCGTTTGATGCCAGCCAGTGTCCGGGAGGCAATCCCGTGGACGAAGACCGGTCCGATGACCCAGTTTGCAGCCGTCCCGCCGATCAGCGGCCAGTGGGGCCCGCGCCATTCGTGCACGATGGTGACATCGGTCCCTTCGGCCGTGGCTACCATCTGCCAGACCACGTTCATCCCCGTCGTTATTCCCCGGACGTGCCGGTAGTGAATGGCCGGCGCGGCCTGGTCAATCCACATCTCGGAAACCCACCAAGTGGGATACATGAGTAGGCCGAAAGGACGCCAGGCAGCCATTTCCACCAGCGTCCCGGCGCCAGTGCCCTCCAGCTTTTTGACCCAGCGATAATGGCTCAGGATCTGAGGCCAGCGCTCCACATCTGTGGCAGCCAGGAATACCGATTCGACGGGTGCCCGGACCCGCACGCGATCCAGCGTACGCATCACGCGCTGTCCGGAAGCCAGGTAGCTACCACTCGAAACCCGGGCCGGTACGCCACCTGTCCGCTGACACCCGCCCGATTCATGAGATCGAGCAGCTCCCGGCGGCTGAACCCCCGGCGGATGGAGGTCACCCCGTCGGAAAGTGTCACCGGATCGAAGCGCAGGAGCCGGCCGCCGCAGCGAAAAGAGGCAGCAGCAAGGAGATGGCGCCGCAGATCTGATACGATCACCGCCCTCCTAGCTAGGCGGTCGCAGCGCTGAAACAGGCGAATAACCGAGTCGGCGTGCAGGTGATGGGCGACCTGACTTACCAGCACCACGTCGACGCTTTTGTCGCGGACCGGCGGCTGGCCCGCGCAGCCAACGACGGTAGCTACCTCTCGTTGCTGAGCCATCCTGGCCGCAACCCGATTGAGCTCGAGTCCCATGGGGACGAGTCGAATGCCTCTCCGAGCACCCCAGCGCATCGCCATCAGCGGCAGATCACCCAGCCCGGTGCCTAGATCGAGCAGGGATATGGTTTGTCCCGAAGACACGGCACCGAGCGTCCGCTCCAAACCGAAGCGCACGGCTGCGGCGCCGCCGAACCAGCGATTGGCCCGCGCGATGTTGCGGAGCGACTCCGCCACCGTGACCGGATCGGCCGCGGGATCGTCCAGCAGCTCAGTTCCTATCGGACTGATGGTGAGCTCAGCCATTACTACTCCAGCGCGGCATAACCCCCGCGATAGTAGAGCAAGGGCCGTCCCTTGCTGGTGGTTCCGCCGGTTACCCGCCCCACGACGATGGTGTGATCGCCACCGGGATATTGGGCGAATCGCTGACACTCAATGTGAGCCAGGGCGCCGCCCAGCAGGATGAGGCCCTCGGGACTGATGTGGTAGCCGATGCCCTCGAAACGGTCCTCGTGCTTGTCGGCAAATCGGCGCGCCAGCGTTTCCTGGGAGCTGGAGAGCACGTTCACCACGAACTGGTCGACCGCAAGGATCGCGTTGTGCATCCCCGCCTCTTGCTCCACACAGACCGAGATCAGCGGCGGATAGAGAGAGACGGAGGACAGGCTGTTGGC
>DATFQK010000238.1:0-2158 GCA_035264345.1 Gemmatimonadales bacterium
GACTTCTCCCTGTACGATCAGAGGGATGGCCATAAAGGAGCCCTGGGCCGAGCCGACGAGGACACTTTGCAGCCGGGAGATCAAGTTCTCGTCCAGCTTTCCCTTGAAGGTGTTGGCCACGCCGGCATCGACCCCTACCGAAGCGCGGACGTGGGCCAGCCCATCATCGCCCACCAGCATCACCACCGTCTGATCGGCATCGAGAATGGCTGCAGCGTGGTTAGCCGCAAGCTGGAGGATCTGGTCCAGAGACTCCGCCTGCGCTACCGCCCGGCTCAGGCGGGTCAGCTGCCGCAGTAGGGTCAGGGCGGGAAGATCGGCCCTGATGCTGCCACTGGTCCGTCCGGCACTACTCAACATGCACTCCACTGGCGGTGATCCGGAGGGTGTGCACCTTGTCGTCGTGGTGGCTTGCGCGGGTCTTATAGATGCTGACGTAGCGCCGGAGCCGCTTTCCCCGGTTTACCTCGAGCAGGATCAGGTTATCGCAGAGGTAGCTCAGGCGTCCGAAGGCCGTTACCGGAGCCGAACTTCCCAGCGGGCCCTGGGCGGTGTCTTCCAGCATTAGCAGCGCGGTGATCCCCCGGACCGTGAACCGCTGCACCAGAGCATAGAGGTAGTCGTGAATGCGCTGCTGGTCGCTGGCCGCCATCGCTAGATCGCCCACCGCGTCGATCACCACCCGCCTGATGCCATGGGCCTCGATCAACTCGAACATTTCGACGATGGTCCGGTCGATTTGCAGCTCCACCGCGCTGGCGTACAGGAAGTGAAGATCCGGCCGCCCATTGTTGCTTGTGGGATCGAGGGTGTTGAGGATGCCCCCCAACTGCGTCGGGTTCTCCTGGAAGTTTACGTAGAGGGTGGGCTCGTTGAGCGTGGCTGCGGCCAGAGCGAATTGCAGTCCCAGGGTAGTCTTTCCCGAGCCGGTGGGGCCAATCACCAGCGAGGTGGTCCCCCGCCGCAGCCCTCCGCCCAACATGTCATCCAGCCCCTGGACGCCGGTCCCGACTCGCTCATCGGATATCTCGTATTCCTTGGGGACCAGCGGACTGACCAGCCGGGGATAGACCCGAACCCCGTCCGCGGTGATGTGAATGGCGTGGAGCCCCTCCAGGTACGAGCTTCCCCTGAGCTTACTCACCCGCATGAAGCGCTCGTCGGTGGTCGTTCGCTTTTGCCGGGCGAACTCCACGATTCCATCCGCCACGGCAAACTCGGGGTAGCGCGCGATGTCGTCGAGGCAGTACTCCCCCACCAGGATGGTCGTCGTGGCGTAGGCGCTGAGCAGTCCGCCCAAGGTCGAGATCAGCTCTCGGACCTCACGGGTGGAGCTCGTCAGGTCATGGATGACCTTGAAGGAATCGATGACGATGAGCTTGGGACCCAGCGTCTCGATTGCTGTCCGGATATGGCTGAGCAGTGCGCCCGGACCCTCCTGTGCCATGGCCGCGCCGATATCCTCGTACACCACCGCGGTCCCCAGCTTGGCCTCATCATAGAAATGGAACCGCTGGAGATAGGTGATCACCTTGCTCAGCGGCTCCGACAACGTGGTCAGGTACAACACCGGCCGCTCACCGTCTGCGTTCGCGAACAGCAACTGCTCGGCGAAGAGCGTCTTCCCGGTGCCGGGCTCGCCCATCACGATATTGATCGAGCTGGGCAGAAACCCTCCGCCCAGGACCAGATCTGCCTCCCGGTTCCCGGTGGATATCCGGACGTCGGGCGGTGCTCCGGCAACGGTCTCAGGAGCGGCACTCATGGGCGAAACTCCTGCGCCGCGGGGGATTTGCTGCCCTGCCTGGTGGATCTGGCGTGGAGCACGCTGCGAACCCGTTCTTTCAGCACTTGAGGCGAGAGTGGCTTGGGGAGAAAGGCGTCGGCGCCGGCGTCTTTGGCCCGGCTCTCGGCTGAGAGCAGGCTGAATACGAGAATGGCAATGTCGCTGGTAGCGGGGTCGGACTTGAGCCGGCGACAGAGCGCCAGACCGTCGAGCTTGGGGACCAGAATTTCGGTGATGATGACGTTGGGATGAAGCTGTTGGGCCAGCTCGAGCGCCTTCAATCCATCATCGGCAAAGGTGACGCTGAACCCGGCTTCCGTGAGGAAGAAGGTTTCCAGCTCCCGCACGTAGGGATCGCGTTCCACACACAAT
>DATFQK010000239.1:0-8071 GCA_035264345.1 Gemmatimonadales bacterium
TGCCACTCACCGATGAGGACCTTGCCCGGGCCGACGCGTGGCTCGCCAGTTATGGCGTGGGGCCGAGGTTTGCTGCGCTGGCACCGGGATCGATCTGGGGAACCAAGCGCTGGCCCTATTATCCGGAGCTCGCCGCCAGACTCGATCGGATGGTGGTGGTGGTGGGCGGCCCCGACGACGCGCCACTGGCCAACGCGATCGCGGCGGCGGCGCCGGACCGGGTGGTGAATGCGGTGGGCGGGCTGAGCCTGCGGGAGTCGGCGGCGTTGATTCAGCGGGCAGCGGTGCTGGTCACCAACGATTCCGCTCCGCTGCACCTCGCAACTGCGGTGGGCACGCCCATCGTGGCGCTATTCGGGCCGACCGTGCCCGAATTTGGATTTGGGCCCCGCCGCGCAGGCGATGTGACGCTGGGTCATGCCGGGCTGACCTGCCGACCCTGCTCGAGGCACGGTCCCCCCCGCTGCCCGCTCGGCCACCATAGATGCATGCGTGAACTGTCGGTCGACGCGGTGCTGGAGGCGGTAGCCAACATCGTGATTGCGGAGGAGTCGCGTGCGATTTGTCCTCGGAATTGATATAGGCGGAACCAATCTCGTCGTGGGCAGCGTGGCCGAGGACGGCTCCGCTCTCCGCGCGCTGGAGAGCGAACCGACCCATGCGGAGGCGGGCCAGAGCGATGTGCTCGACCGGCTCATCACCCTGGCCCAGCGAACCATCGAGCGGACCCGGCGAGAGGTCAGAGGAGCGGAGATCATCGGCGTCGGGGTTGGGGCACCAGGGCCTCTCGACACCAAGAGCGGCATCGTGCTGCTCACCCCCAATCTCGGCTGGGTCAATCTGCCGCTGCGCCAGATCATTCACGAGCGCCTCGGGCTTCCGGCCGCACTCGACAACGACGCCAACTGCGCCGTCCTGGGCGAATGGTGGATGGGCGCGGCCCGAGGCACCAAACACGCGATCGGCATCACCATCGGCACCGGGATTGGAGGCGGCATCATCGTGGACGGCAAACTGTACCACGGAGCATCCGATTGCGCCGGTGAGATCGGGCACACCACCATCGACACCGAGGGCCGCCGCTGCAAGTGCGGCAACTACGGGTGCCTCGAGGCGTACGCCTCGGGACCCAATATTGCCATGCGCGCGGTGGAGGAGCTCAAGGCAGGAGCGGTGAGCCGGCTGGCTGATTACGTGGGCGGCGACCTCCGGCAGGTCACCGCGCAGACGGTTTACCAGGCGGCGCATGACGGAGACGATCTCGCCCTCGAGGTGGTGAACGATACCGCCAAGTTCCTCGGCGTCGGCATTGCCAATCTCCTGAATGTCTTTAACCCGGAGGTGGTCGTCGTCTGTGGCGGCGTCACCCTCGCCGGCGACCGCCTGTTTGACCCGCTCAGGCGTGAGGTGGCCCGCCGGGCCTTCAAGCCGGCGGTGAGCGTATGTCGCATCGTACCCTGTGAGTTGTCTGGAACGGCAGGGGTGTACGGGGCGGCCAAGGTGTACCTCGATTGCTGTGCCTAAAGTCGGCATCATAGGCTCTCTGGTCTGGGATCAGATCCACGGACGCGATCCCACGGCTCCGCCGGTGGAAGAGTGGGGCGGGATTGCCTACGCGCTCGGAGGACTCGATGCCTGTCTCGCTCCCGATTGGGAGATCGTTCCGCTTATCAAAGTCGGCCGGGATCTCAGCGGGGAAGCCCAGCGGCTGCTGGGGGGCCTGGCTCGACTTGCGCCGGGCGCTCGGTGCGTGGAGGTCACTGCCCCGAATAACCGGGTGGTGCTGCATTACGAGTCGACCGAGCGCCGGTGCGAGCGCATGTCGGGTGGCGTTCCCGGCTGGACCTGGGCCGAGTTGGGTCCCATGGTGAAAGACCTGGATGCCATCTATGTCAATTTCATCTCCGGATTCGAGCTCTGTCTCGGGACAGCTCAGGCTCTCCGGCAGGGCTTTCGTGGTCCCATCTATGCCGACCTGCACAGCCTGTTTCTGGGCATGCAGCAGGACGGAATCCGGGTGCTGCGTCCGCTGCCAGACGCTCCCAGCTGGTTCGGCTGTTTTGATTTCGTCCAGCTCAACGAAGATGAGATGCACCAGCTCACGGCGGATCCCCTGATTCTGGCAGCCGAGGCAATGGGCGTTGGGGTGTCTCTGCTCACCGTCACTCTGGGGCCCCGGGGCGCGGCGTATGTGGCAGCGCCGGGGTTTGATCGTTTAGCGGGGAAGCTGGGAGCCGGGAAAGCGGGGGGGCCCCAGCACAGCCAGCCAGGTTCCTGGCGCGACAGTACTTCCCCGCATCCTCGCATGCCCTCTTCCCCGCTGTCGGTCCGCACTGCTCTAATCCCCGCCCCCCAGGTCGACGCCCTCGACCCGACCGGCTGTGGCGACGTGTTTGGAGCTGCCGTATTCGCCCGCCTTCTGGCCGGCGATTCCGTTGAGCCGGCGTTACGTCACGCCGCAACTCTCGCGGCGCGGAACGCCGCCTTTCGGGGAGCAAGCGGCCTCTCGCGTTACCTGCGGGGCGAACTGGTGATGCTTTGACCCGGGTGGTCGAGGTCCCGGCGCACTTCGACGATCGCAGCTTCGACAGCTTCGCCGAGGGCTTCGGCGAGTGGCCGCCCGAGCCAAAGCTGTTGTTCGACGCCCGGGCCACTCAGTGGGCGTCACCCTATGGGCTGATCGGCCTGCTCACGGCGGGACAGGCGCTGGCCGAAGCCGGGCGGGAAAAACCCTTGCTGACCGTCCCCACCAGCGATGAGGTGAAGCGCTACTGGGCCAGAGCCGGCTTCTTCCAGCAGGCCGCCGAGCTGTTCGAGCTGCACGGCAAGGTTCCGCGGGCTACCACGACCGGCCCCTCAGACGTCCTGCTCGATGTCACCCCGGTGCGGGCATCAGAAGACGTGCATAGCGTCGTTGACAAGATCTCGGAGGGGGCATCCCGGATCCTGCATGGCGAGCTGGGGCTGGAGATGAAGGCAACCCTCCGCTTCAGTATGGCGCTTTCCGAAGCCTGCCAGAATATTGTGGAGCACGCCGGCACCAGCGGCTGGGTGGCGGTGCAGGCATATACCTTCCGTCGCCGTCTCGGCCGCCGAGTGGTTGTCATCGCCGTCAGCGATTCCGGGGTCGGCTTCCGCCGCTCACTCGAAAGCACTCATGCCAAACGGTTCGGCGAGCGCTGGGGAGACGGCGCGGCGCTGGAAGCAGCTCTCATCCAGGGTGTCAGCCGGTTCCGCGATCCTGGCCGGGGGCAGGGGCTGGCATTCATCAAGCGCTTCCTGGATCAGTGGGAGGGAAAGATCTCCATCCGCAGCGGCACCGCTCGTCTTTCCATTGTTCCCTCCTGGGACGAAGACGCCCCCTTGACCGAGCGCCTTGCCTATTTTCCCGGTTCCCAGGTGCAGATCATCATTCCGGCCCAGCAAGCGGAGCGGCCGTGATCCAGACCATCCGGATCGGGCACCTGCTGCGCGAGGCTGTCGCCGCTCCCTATCGCAATCTGGTTACCCGCCCCACCGGTGCCGCCGTGCGGAGCAGAATCGAGGAGACTCTGGCGGGGAGCCGTTGCCTCACCGCGCTGCTGGATTTTTCCGAGATCGAGCTGGTAGACCTGAGCTGCGCCGATGAGGTGGTGGCCAAGCTGCTGTTGGCCGGCCCGGGCGCCTGTTTCTTCGTGCTGCAAGGCCTCCGTGAAGATCAGCACGAGGCCATCGACCACGTGCTCACCCATCATCGTCTGGCCGTGGCCGCGGTGCCGCCGGATAAGGGAGAGCCGCGCCTGCTGGGCTGGGTTCCCTCGGACGCCCGCGAGGCCTTCGCCTGCATCTGCGATCGCGGCCCGCTCGGCGTGGCCGATCTGGCGCGAGCCATGGGTTGGCTGGAAACCCGGAGTCGCGACGCTCTTCGCAGTCTCGCCGCCCACCGGCTGGTGCGTCCGATCGGCGAGGTGTACCACCCTCTTCCCACGGCATGACCCGGCGGCAAGGGTTCTCCACCACCGCCATCCATGGCATCCCGCAGCGGCGGCCGGACTGGTCGCCGGTGGCGCCGGCCATTCAGCAGAGCAGCACCTTCACCAATCCCGTCGGCAGCGACGAAGAGGTGCTGTACAGCCGCTACGGTAACAATCCCAATCAGCTGGCACTGGCCAAGAAGTACGCTCTGCTCGAGGGCACCGAGGACGCCATTTTCGTGGCCAGCGGGATGGGGGCCACCGCGTTGGCTCACCTGGCGGTTTTGCGTCCGGGCGATCATCTGATCTCCAGCAGCTGGATCTATGGAGGCACTCAGCACCTCTTCGACCAGGAGCTGGCGCGATTCGGGATCGATGTGACCTATGTGAATCCCGAGCAGCCGCGGCATTGGCGCAAAGCTGTCCGGAAGGCCACCCGCGCCATCTTCGTCGAGTCGCCCACCAATCCGCTCATGCGGGTGATCGATCTGGGGCCCATCACCTACGCGGCGGAGGAAGAGGGACTGGCCCTGCTGGTGGACGCCACCTTTGCCAGCCCGTTCAATTTCCAGGCGGTTGAGCACGGCGCCGACGTGGTCATCACCAGCGCGACCAAGTACCTCAATGGTCACAGCGACGTGATCGCCGGCGCAGTCGCGGGCTCCGCCTCACTGGTGGAGGAGGTGAGCCGCCTGATGCGGCTCTGGGGTCAGGCGATCGATCCCCATGCCGCATGGCTCATCGATCGCGGCATGCGCACGCTCGGCGTTCGAATGGAGCGGCACAACGCCAACGGTCTCGCGGTGGCCAGCTGGGCCGAATCCCAGGAGGGCATCGCACGGGTACACTATCCCGGGCTTCCCTCGCATCCCGATCACGGGTATGCCAAGAAGGTGCTGCATGGATTCGGCGGCATGGTAGGGCTCGAACTGAAGGGCGGCGTCAGGGCGGCGGAGCGGCTCCTCAAGCGGCTCAAGATGATCGCGCACGCGCCCAGTTTGGCCGGAGTCGAGACCCTGGTGTCGGAACCGCGGCTCACGTCGCACAAGAGCATCGGACCCGAGGGCCGCGCCAAGATCGGAATTCCCGATGGCTTTCTGCGGTTGAGCTGCGGGCTCGAGGACGCGGAGGATATCATCGGGGATCTGGAACAGGGATTGAAGTAGGTCGAGGGTCTAGAGTCTAGAGTTGACGGTCTTCGGGCGAGAATCAGACCCTAGACCCTAGACCATAGACCTTCTTAATTCCACGCCGTGATCCGTTTCGCCAACGTATACAAAGCCTATCCTAACGGTGCGCTGGCCCTGAAGGACGTGACCTTTCACGTCTCCAAGGGCGAGTTCGTCTTTCTCACCGGGCATTCCGGGGCCGGCAAATCCACCATCATGAAGGTCCTCTTTGCCGAGCAAAAGCCCAGCGCCGGAGAGGTGCGGGTCTCCGGCTACAACGTCAATGCCCTGAAGCCGGATGACGTGCCCCGGCTCCGCCGCCGGCTCGGCGTAGTATTCCAGGATTTTCGCTTGCTGGAAGACCGGACCGCCGCGGAGAATATTGCCTTTGCGCTGGAAGTGACCGGAGCGAGAACCGACACCATAGCAGCCCGGGTCATGCGGGTACTCACGCAGGTCGGGCTTTCGGCCAAAAGCCGGGCCTACCCGCGCGAACTGTCTGGCGGTGAGCAGCAGAGGGTGGCAATTGCCCGGGCCCTGGTGAACGACCCTGCCATTCTTCTGGCGGATGAGCCCACCGGTAATCTGGATGAGCGTGCCACCCGCGGTGTGTTTCAGCTGCTCCGCGATATCAACGCGGGAGGAACCGTGGTGGTCATGGCTACCCACGACCTCGATCTGGTCCGGCAAACCTCCTACCGCATCATCGAGATGCGGGAGGGAAGCGTGGTGTATGACAGCCAGGTGGACGAGGCCCAGGCGGAGGCCAAGTGAAGCTGCTCACCCGCGAGGCGCTCCTGTCGTTTCGCCGGGCCCCGCTCCTCTCCGCGCTCTCCGTCACCACCATCGCCTTCTCGCTCTTCACCGTCGGTCTCTTTGGCCTGGTCGCCCTGAACCTGCGCCAGGCACTGAAAGGCCTGGAGGAGCGGGTCGAGATCGTCGGGTTCGTTCTGCGGGGAACCCCTTCCGAGGCCATCGCCGTCGCCACCCAGGACATCTCCGCGTTTCCCGAGGTGAAGGACGTCAGCTATGTCAGCGAAGAGGAGGCGCTGCAGCGAGCCCGCAATGAGCTGGTGGAGTTTCGCGATGCCTATCGCGATCTCCAGGTCAATCCGCTCCCCGCGTCCATCGAGGTCCGGCTCAAGGATGGCTTTCGCGATGCCGCAACGGTCGAGCGGGTGGCCCAGCGGCTCAAGGGTTTCGGGTTCATCGACGATGTGCGCTACGGCCGGGAGTGGGTGCAGAAGCTCGACTATCTCCGCAACATCACCGGTCTGGTGGGTCTGGTGATCGGCCTCGCGTTTGCCGCGGTGGCAGTGGTGATCATCGGCGTCACTATCCGGCTCACCATTCTCCAGCGAGCCAGGGAGATCTCCATTATGCGGCTGGTGGGCGCAACCAACTGGTTCATCCGGGGCCCGTTCCTGCTGGAAGGCGCGCTGAAGGGACTGCTGGGCGGATTTCTGTCGCTGGTTCTCTGCTATGCCGGTTATCTCCTCTTTCGGGACAAGAGCGGGGGGACCTTTGCCGGTCTCCTGTTCTTCACCCCGGAGCACATGGTCGTCATCGTCATTTTCGGGGTGCTCCTCGGCCTGGCCGGGAGCCTGGTGAGCGTGGGGCGGCATCTGAGACATGTGTAGGCGGGAAAGCGGGGCAGCGGGGCAGGGGGGCAGTTTTCTCCGGCTGCATGTGATTTTCCGGTGTGCTTTGGCTGCCCTGCTGCCCCGCTGCCCCGCTGCCCCGCTCGGCGCGCTAACCGTCCTGTTTTTTTCCATAGCTCCCGCGCACGCCCAGGGAACTCCAGACCTGGAGGAATCGCGGCGCCGATTAGAGGAGATCCGAGCCGAACGAGACCGGCTGGAGCGCCAGCGGGAGCGGCTGCAGGGGCAAGTGCACGACGTGAATGACGAGCTGAGCAACCTGGAGCGGCAGCGGGAGTCCACCCAGCGCATTGTGGGCGAGATCGAGCGCCAAATCGGAGGACTGGCCTCTCAGCTCGATCGCTCGAGCGCCGAGCTGATCCTGGCGCAGGATAACCTGGCCGAACGCCGGGCCGTACTGGAGCGGCGGCTGATCGACATCTACAAGCGCGGCCCGCTGCACACCTTTCAGGTGCTGCTCGCCGCCGAATCCTTCGGCGACCTGCTCAGTCGCTACAAGTATCTCTACCTGACCAGCGAACAGGACCGGTTCCTGGTGGAGGATGTGGAGAAGCTGCGAAACCGGGTGGTCCAGCAGCGTAACAACATTCTGAATGTCCGGGGGGAGCTGGACCGGCGAAGAGAGGAACGTGAGGCGGAGTTCAGCCGGTATACCGAGCTTGCTTCGGAGCGGGCCAGGAAGCTGCAGACCCTGCAGCGATCGGCCCGCAGCACCGAGCGGCGGCTAACTCAGCTGCAGAAAGACGAATCGCGGTTGAACGGCTTGCTCGCATCGCTGGAGCGCTCCCGCCGCGACGAGCTGGCCCGGGGCGCACTCCGTGGCGCCGTGGCGACGCCCGGATCCATCACCACAGCAGATCTGGGCAAGCTGAACTGGCCGGTGGAGGGAGCCATTGTATACCACTTCGGCCGCGACACCCTTCCCAGCGGCGGAATCATTCGCTGGAACGGCGTGGGCATTGCCGCACCCGTGGGCACACCGGTCAAAGCCGTGGAATCGGGGAGGGTGCGTCTGGTGGGTCAGTTCGGCACCTACGGATTGACCATCGTACTGGAGCACGGCAACGGATACTACTCGGTCTATTCCCACCTGGAGTCAGCCGCGGTGAAGCTGGGCGCGTCGCTGGACAAGGGGCGGGTGCTTGGGGCGGTGGGAGGCCAGAACTCCGACTACGGCCCTCACCTGCACTTCGAGATCCGGGGGGAAAACCAGATTGCCCTCGATCCGGCGACGTGGTTGAGAAGGCGGTAAGGGGGAAGAGGGAAGGCGGGGAAGTTTGCACGATTT
>DATFQK010000240.1:0-6043 GCA_035264345.1 Gemmatimonadales bacterium
GACGATGGGCTGGGGACGGGGTTCCTCCAGGGCGGCGCCGGTGCCCTCCGGCGCCTCATGCTCCCATGAGGGCCGGTGACCGAAGCCGAACGATGGCAAAGGCATGGAGTTCGAAGCTACGGGCGGGAATAAGGACGGGCAAGACGGGAAGGACGGCAAAGACAGAACCTTTCCCCTCCTCCTCGTCTTCTTTAACGTTCGAACATGCTGCTCAAAAAACTCGGTTGGCTGGCGCTGGCTATGGCCGGCGCGGTTGCCTGGGGCATGTTGGCCCTCCATCAGGGCGAGACCATCAGCGCCGCCTGGCTGGTTCTGGCCGCTGTCGGCACCTACCTCCTCGCCTATCGCTTTTACAGTCGCTTTCTGGCCACCAAGGTTTTCGGACTCAACGACCGGCGCGCCACTCCGGCTGAGCGCCTGATGAACGGCCGAGATTTCGTGCCGACATCCCGATGGGTGCTCTTCGGACATCACTTTGCCGCAATTGCCGGGGCCGGACCGCTGGTGGGCCCGGTGCTGGCAGCCCAGTTCGGTTATCTGCCTGGCACGATATGGATCGTCTTCGGCGTGGTGCTGGGCGGAGCAGTCCAGGATTTCGTGATCCTCTTCGGCTCGATGCGGCGCGATGGGAAGTCCCTGGGGCAGATGGCCAAGGAGGAGACCGGCCCGATCACCGGCATCCTCGCCATGGTGGCTGTGCTGGCCATCATGGTCATTCTGCTGGCGGTCCTGGCGCTCGTGGTGGTCAACGCGCTGAAGGACAGCCCTTGGGGAATCTTCACCATTCTCTGCACCGTACCGATCGCCATCCTGATGGGCTTCTGGATGAAGGTATGGCGCCCCGGCCGCACCCTGGAGGCATCGGTAGTGGGGGTGGTGCTGCTCCTGCTGGCGCTCGTCAGTGGGAGGTACGTCGCAGGATCACCCGGTCTGGCTCCCTATTTCACCGCCTCCGGATTGACCATCGCCTATGGCATGATCGCGTACGGGTTCGTTGCCAGTGTGCTCCCGGTATGGATGCTCCTCTGCCCCCGGGACTATCTCTCGACCTTCATGAAGATCGGGACGATTCTCCTTCTGGCGGTGGGCATTCTCATCGCCCTGCCTCCGCTGAAGCTTCCGGCTCTGACGCGCTTCATCGACGGCACCGGCCCGGTCTTCGCCGGCAAGCTCTTTCCCTTTGCGTTCATCACCATCGCCTGCGGCGCGATCAGCGGTTTTCACGCCCTCGTGGCCTCGGGCACCACGCCCAAGATGCTGACCCGCGAGAGCGATGCCCGCCTGATCGGCTATGGCGGAATGTTGATGGAGTCGTTCGTGGCGGTCATGGCCTTGTGTGCCGCCGCCTTGCTGGAGCCGGGAGTGTACTTCGCCATCAACGCTCCGCTCTCGACCCTCGGCGGAAGTCTGGAATCAGCGGTCGGGGTGATCCGCAATTGGGGCTTCACAGTTACGCCAGAGCAACTTCAGGGTCTGGCTTCGGCTGTGGGCGAGAAGAGCCTGCTCGGCAGAACCGGCGGCGCCCCGTCACTGGCGGTGGGCATGGCGCACATCTTCAGCTCCGCATTCGGCAGCGGCCTGATGGCGCTGTGGTATCATTTCGCCATCATGTTCGAAGCGCTGTTCATCCTCACCACCATTGATACCGGAACCCGCGTAGGCCGCTTCATGCTACAAGAGCTTGCCGGACATGTCTGGCGTCCGCTGGGCAGAACCTCCTGGTACCCGAGCACCGTGCTAGCGTCCGGGCTGGTGGTGGCAGGCTGGGGATATTTCCTGGTCCAGGGCGTCCTCGACCCGCTCGGCGGCATCAACTCGCTGTGGCCCCTGTTCGGCATCAGCAATCAGCTGCTGGCGGCGGTGGCACTCTGCGTCGGCACCACTCTGATCATCAAGAGCGGCAGAGCCCGCTATGCCTGGGTCACGCTGCTGCCGCTATGTGGGGTGCTGACCGTGACACTGACCGCCGGCTGGCAGAAGATTTTTGCGGCCGACCCCCGGCTCGGATTCCTCTCCCATGCTGCATCCGTGATGTCCCAGATCGCGGCAGGAGCAGTGGACACCAGCCGTGCTGCCAGGCTGATTTTCAACGACCGGCTGGACGCCGTGCTGACCATGATTTTCATCGTGGTCACGGTACTGGTGGTGCTCTCCTCGGCCAGGGAATGGGTGTTGATCCTCACCCGGCGTAAACCTGCCCGGGTACAGGAGTCTCCTTTTGTCGAGACAGCGTATGCGGGGTGAAGGCGGGAACGAGGGGAAGCGGGGAAGCGGGAAGGTTGGCCTGCGTGGCGCGTTTCGGCGTGCCCTGTCGGCCGTGCGGCGAATTGCCGGCATGCCGGATTACTCCGCCCATGTGGAGCACCTGCGCCGCTACCATCCCGACCGGCCGGTGCCAACCGAGCGTCAGTTCTACGATGAGTTCACCCGCTCCCGCTACGGAGACGGCCCGACTCGCTGCTGTTAGCTCCCAGCTCCCAGCTCTTGGCTCTCAGCTCTTAGCTCCCAGCTCCTTCACCCAGTCGGTTAGCCATTTCCCGGTCCGCGAGATCACCGCGGAACTATCGTTGGCCAGAAAATCGTAGCCGCCCCGCGCAAGGCTGGAATCCGCGTAGACGCCTCGCCTTCGGGCCTCCGCTCGAGCACCCAGCAGCGCGTGCAGGCTCTCCTCAGTACCGATCCAGAGCAATCCATCCGATGCCCTAATGGCGTATCGCTTGGGGACTCGGAAGCTGTCCGGCGCGCTGTAGACCCGGGCAAGCAGTGGGATCAGCTTCGCATCGGTGAAATACGACAGCAGCGTGAGATAGCGAACCCGGAACTCTTCCGTATCTGCGCTGCGAAACCGGGCTGCGACCGAATCGGCGGCACCGGCTTTTAACCGCCCGAGGACCCAGGCGTCACCGTGGTCGTAATCCTTGCTCGGAATTCGCCGCAGGATGTCGGCCAGTACGACCGAATCACCCTGCACCGCGCGCCGTCGCTCCAGCAGGATAGCCTGAAGAGAAGGCAGCAAGTCCTCCGCTTTGAGACCCGGATTTCCGGGGAAGGGAGGAAACGGCGCGGCTTCCAGCTTCCGCCGCAGTTCCCGAGCGCTGTCGGCATAGACTCGACTCCTGAGCTCGGCCAGACGGGTCAGTCCGATCAGCGCGGAGTTCCAGTCGCCCGTACCGGCCAGCGCCGCGCGCATCAAGCGCCAAAGCCGCGCGGGCGAGCGAGAGCGCTGGATAGTGATGACAGAGTCGGCCTGCGGGGTGCCGGCTTTCAGGGCTTCGTGCAGCTCGGAATAGGTGGCTCGGGTGGAGTCCCCCACCCGAACCTGAACCTGCCCGTCAGCGGGTCGTGGGGACACTCCGGCCAAAGCCAGACAGACGACGAGAGATCGCCGGCTCACGACGCTCCTCCACCGGAGACTGATTGTGCCGGCACCGAACCGGTGCCGGCGGGCGAGACCGCCAACCATGCTATCACGGATGCCAGCATTCCCGCGGCCGAAGCCCATAGGGCCGCATGCCCCCCACCAGATTGGTAGAGCTGCCCAAAGATCAAACCCGCCGGAAGTGCTGCGATCCCGGTGAGCGCATGGTAGGCCCCGAATCCCCGTCCCATCCGGACGGGCGCCAGCCGCGCAATCATGCTCCGCTCACCGGACTCGGTGAGGCCGGCAACCAGGCCCAGGACGAGAAACAGCGTAACTGCCGCCACCGGTCCAACCATGAGGCCGAGGGCGAAAGCGATCAGGGCAAAGAGTATCCCGCCTGCAGCGACCACCAGACGGGCCCCTCGCCGGTCGGACAGACGGCCGCCCGGATAGGAGCTGGCACTCCGCACCACATGCAGGCCGGCCCAGATCAGCGGAACCAGCGCGACCGGGACCCCGCGGTCCTGCAGCCGAAGGATCAGGAGAGTCTCGGGAAGCCGAAAGAAGCTGAGGGCCGTAAGGGCGAGGAGGGGGGGCCAGAGGGAGTCGCGAGTCACAAGTCGCGATTCGGGAGTGAACTGTTTGGAGGAGGACGTCGAAGGGTTGGACCCGAATGCAGTCTCGTGACTCCTGACTCGCGACTCATGACCCGTGACTCGCGACTCGCGACTCCTTAACACCCCCGCCAACACCACAAAGGCCACGACCCCCGGCACCACACTCCAGCCGATGACACTTCGGACGGGGGCTCCCTGTCGCAGCAGCCACCAGGCGGCGAGTGAGCCGAGAACCGCGCCGAAGTGATCGGCACCCCGGTGATAGCCGAAGGCGCGACCTCTGAGCTCCGGGGCCGTGATCTCCGCAATCAACGCGTCGCGCGGCGGGGTCCGGAGGCCTTTCCCGATCCGGTCTACCACACGGAAGCCCACCACCTGCCACGCGGCACTGGTGCCCGCTATGAGCGGACGCACCAGAACGGCCGTGGCATAGCCTGTCAGGATCAGGGGCCGGCGCCAGCCAGGCCGGTCGGCCAGGCGGCCGCTGATCCACTTCAGTGCGGAACCCGTCAACTCCGACGCCCCGTCCAGCAGGCCGAGCGTCACCGCACTACCCCCCAGAGTCCGGGTGACAAAGGCCGGGAGAAGGGGATACACCATCTCGCTGGCGAAGTCGTTGAACAGCGACACCAGCGATAGACCTTTGACCCCGGCCGGGACCCTGGAGTCCTTACCGTCCTCGGCCGTGTCGGAGGTAGCCACCTTGTTCTGGTCTGAGGTCATAGGCGCAGAATGTAAGTCGGTGACGGCGGTCCGGCTCCGTGACGGCTGACCTGCGGCGGATGAACTGGGCGGCTATATCTTCTCGGCATGCATGCCGAACCCGCCCAGTTTCACGAGTCCAACCTCTGGTCCACCCCGATACGGGATCTCGGTCTCACCATCGAAAGCACCCGGCTGGAGCCGATCCTGGCCGAGTTCACCGAGGAGCTTCGCCGGGCCGGGATCACCCGGGTCCGCCCCCGGTTCTATCTCTCCACCGAATGGGGGGTTCCCTTCGAAACCGTGGCCATAGCCATTCCCTTCTATCTGGCCCGCCCCGATCTGACGGCGCTGCACGCTGAACGGGTGGGGCACGTGGAGGGTTTTGACCGGGCCGACATCCTCAAGTACCTGCGGCACGAGATGGGGCACGTGATCAACTACGCCTACCGGCTTTACGATCAGGAGGAGTGGGTCAAGCAGTTCGGCTCGATAACCCAGCCGTATTTCGAGGAGTACCGGCCCGAGCCGTTCAGCCGGCGGTACGTCCGGCACCTGCCGGGCTGGTACGCCCAGAAGCATCCGGATGAAGACTGGTCGGAGACTTTTGCCGTCTGGATGACCCCCGGCCTGGACTGGCGGGCGGAATACGGTGGCTGGCCCGTGGCTTACGGCAAGCTCACCTACTGCAGCCGAACCATGAGCGCGCTGCGCGACAGGGATCCCGAGGTGACCAGCAGTGAGCTGGACGAAGACGTTGGGGAGATCGAGTACTCGCTGGACCAGTACTACGGCCGCTCATCCGACTCACCCGGGGAGTTGCCGCCCGGTCTGGATGGGGCCATTCGGGCCATCTTCGAGGATCTGGGAAGCTTCGATCGCCCGTCGCTCGACGGTCCGCTCAAGCCTGCCGCCGACCTGATCCGCCGGCTGGAGCCCGAGCTCATGGCCAACGTGTTCCGCTGGACCGGTCACTTTCCGGAGCGGACCCGGCTGCTCCTCCGCTACCTCGCGGAGCGCGCAGCCCAGCTGCAACAGGGATATCCGGGAGAACGGGAGGACTCGGCCATCATCGGCCTGACCACGCTGGTAACCGGGCTGGCGATGAACCACGTGCAGCGGGGGAGTTATTTGCCATGATGGCAAGGGCGGGAAGTACGGGAAGGTCGGGAAAGTATGCGTCCATCATACCTTCCCGTCATTCCCGACTTTCCCGTCCTTCCCGTCCTTCCCGTCTACCTTTTGTACCGCTCGAGGGCCAGCTCCACAATCCGCTCGATCAGCTTGGGGTACTCGATCCCCGCGGCGCCAGCTGACATCGCGAATTCGCTGGAGCGCTCGAGATAACAGCTGGCGTTCACCA
>DATFQK010000241.1:0-12922 GCA_035264345.1 Gemmatimonadales bacterium
GGTTCCCGAATGACAGCCGTGGTGGGCGGCAGGGTGCACTTCACCGACCACCCCGTCCTTGGGCCTACTCAATTCGACAGTGGTGGCGTGGTGCACGTGGTCGACCTGTCAGACAATGGCGATGTCGCTTTGAGTGGGCCCAGCGATCTTGGCCTCTATCGCCGGCCCCAGCTCTCACCCGCAGGCAGTCAGGTCGCAGTAGAGCGGTATCCACTCATCATCGTCAACAACACAAGCATCGGCGGCACCATAGATACCTCGGTCGCTCGCGCCGGAGACCTATACCTGATCGGGCAGCCGTGAGCCCCCGGCGCGCCGCTCTAGGGATCGCTGCGGGGCTCCTGCTCGGGGTACTGCCCTCGGCGCTGTGGGCCCAGGCGGAAGGGGCCATCGCCGGGCGGGTGTATCAGAGCGGCACCGACCGGGCCCTGGCCCAAGCCCAGATTCTGGTGGATGAGCGGGTTCGCGCCATCACCGACACCAGCGGCATTTATCGGGTTCGCGGCATCCGGAGTGGCTGGCACAGTCTGGCGGCACGAGCCATCGGCTACCGAAGCATCGTCCGGGACAGCGTGTTCGTGCAGGCCGGCGGTACCGTGACCATCGATTTTCCGCTGGAGACCAATCCGCTGAAACTGGAGCCGCTGGTGGTCACCGCGCCGGTGGACCCGGTGCTCGATCCACTCGCCACCTCAACCGAGCAGAAGATCACCGCGGCGGACCTGAGGGAATTGCCGGTCAGCTCTCTGCAGGAGGCCGTCGCCTTGTCGGCCGGAAGCGTGGGCGAGAGTTACCGGGGTGGCCGACTGGGGGAAGAGGCCTTCATCCTGGATGGACTCGGCGTGAAGAACCAGCTCGACGCGGCCAGCGGCGGGTTGGGACTTACCATTCCCCCGGATGTCCTGAGTGAGGCATCGCTGGTAACCAACGGCTTTTCGGCCCGCTACGGTCAGGCCATCTCCGGCCTCATCAACGTGGTCACGAAGGAGCCAACCACGGACTGGGAAGGTCGGGTGGGATATGAGACCGACCGTCCGTTCGGCGGGAGCTGGGATTACGGATTGGACCGTTTTATCGCCCAGACAAGTGGGCCCGTGATAGGCAGAGTTGGAGTCGTTGCCGCCGTGGACGTCACCGGCCGGCTCGATGCGGACCCGGTCAACGCTCCCGCGACCACCGATCCGCGCGATCCTCGGACCGGGTCGCCGGCACTGCTACCCCATAACAGCGGCGAGCTGTGGAGCGGCCTGGGCAAGATCACGGTTCCGGTGAACGAACGGGTGACTCTGCGGCTGATGGGCCTCCATTCGGAAAATCAGAATCTGCTGTTCGATCCCGCTTACAAGTACGATCTCTCCCTTGCACCGGGGCAGCGGGTACAGGGAAACCTGCTCACCGGCCATGCGCAGTATGCCAGTGGCCCCGGCACCAGCAAGCCGCTGATCATGGACCTTCGGGTGGGGCGCTTCACCCGTGAGTTCATCCGGGGAACGCTGGATGGCGACGTGGACTACGCCTTCGGCGGACTCACCGGGAAGCGTTTCCATTTCGTCGGCGAAGACGTGGCCCGAAACCAGGAGCCCTCACTCGATCCCATCGCCGGGTTCCGGACCCCTCTGCCGAGCACGAAGTCTCCCTATGGCGTGCCCGGATTCTTCCTCGGCACTGGTTCGCAGGGAAGCCTGGGATGGAGCCACTTCGGCGAGACTCGAGGCCAGCTCGATGGCACCTACGGCGCGGGAGAGCAGGTGGACCTGTTCTTCGGAGGCGAGGTGGTGCGGCAGCAGGTTGGCACATACCGCCGGGTCATGGCCTACCTGCCGGTCGGCCTAGGCGATACCGTGCCACCCACTGCGGTCTCCAATTTTTCACCGACCAGTGCCGCGGCGTATGTCGAAGCCCAGGTCCGCATCACCGATCTGGCCTTTACTCTGGGGGCACGGTACGACCAGTTCAACGCCGGCAGCGAGCTGACGGTCGAGTCTCGGGGATCGCAAAAAAAAGTAAGTCCCCGTTTCGCGGTCTCGACCGTCCTGAAGGGGGCAACCTTCGTTGCCAGCTACGGCCGTTTTTCACAGGCGCCGGACTACCAGTTCCTGGTGGATGCCGCGTTCGACGACACCACCCGCACCGGGCGGTTTCGCCGGGGAAACCCGAACATCGGCTTCGAAGATGCGGTCCAGTACGAGTTCAGCCTTCGGGTTCGGCCCACCCCGATCACCTCATTGCGGCTGGGCGCCTACGTGAAGCGCCTCGACGGCCTGGTGGCTTCGGTGCCGCTGGGCCTCGACCCCGACTCGACCATCTTCGGCAACGCCGATGCTGGGACGGTCAAGGGTTTTGAGCTGCTGCTCGAGCGCGACCTGAAAAATGGTTTCGGCGCTCGGCTCATTTACACCCTGCAGAGTGCCACCGCCACGGCGAGCGACGCGTTTCTGCTGAACCGTGTCTTCTCGATTGATCCCCAGACCGGAGACACGATCCGGCCGGCCCATGCCGAGTTCCCGCTGGACTTCGACCGCCGGCACACGCTGACGCTTATCCTGCGGAGCAGGGTGTCCGACAGTGTTGGTCCCCGCTTCTTCGGGTCACATATCATCGGTGGCCTGGAAGCCGCGGCCATTGGGCGGGTGGGCACTGGGCTACCCTATTCCGAAACCAATCTCTCGGGCGATTCGCTCGTTGGGCTCCCCAATTCGCGCCGGCTGCCGACCACCTACACGCTCGACTTCCTGGTCCGGCGACCGTTGCAGCTGGGCGGGGTGCGGGGCGGAGTGTACCTCGACATGCGGAACGTGCTGAACCGGCAGAACGTCGTCGCCGTGCGGCGGGATACCGGCCAGCCCGGGCCGGACGACAATGCGGTGAATGCGGTGGCGGAACAGGCGTATGCCGCACATCCGGAGGAGATCCCCTACGAATCGCCCTACTACCGTGCTTCGGCAGACATCAACGGGGATGGATATGTCTCGGGAAGGGATGAACTCTTTCCGCTCTACCTGGCGGCAGCCCGGGACTTCACTCAGCCGCTCTTTACGTACGGACCCCCTCGGCTGGTCCGGTTCGGGCTCGAGTTCCTGTTCTGAACCAGGTCCTCTTTCAGGAGCGCCTTGTTGATGGCCATGCCGGCCTCCGCGCCTTCCGCTGCGGCAACAATGACGAACTGCGCCTCCTTGCTCGCGTCCCCCGCTACGTAAAGGCCCGGCACGTCGGTGGCCTCGCAGGTGCCGGTAGAAACCGCTCCCTTGCTGGTGAAGCGGCAGCCGAGCTTTCGAGCCAGGGCGCTTCGCTGGTGTTGTCCCGAACAGATGAAGAGCGCTCTTCGAGGTAAGGAGTCGCCGGTTTCGAAGACAATCCGCTCCAGCATCCCTTCCCTTCCCTCGAGCCGCGCCACCCGCTCTTCCCGGAGCTCGATCCCTTCCCGGCTCAGCTGCTCCAGATCTTCCTCCGATAGATTGGTGGTGCCGCTGGTACAGAGCACCAGGTCCCTGCTCCACACCGTCAATCCCAACGCCAAAGCCTTCCCCTCCTCCCCACTTCCATAAATGGCAATGGGCTGGTCCCGCCACTCCCACCCATCGCAGTAGGGGCAATGGTGTACGCTGACCCCGTAGAGTGACTCAAGTCCCTCGAGCTGAGGAAGCTCGTCCACCACTCCCGTGGCCAGCAACAGCTTTCGCGCTGCAATCTGGCGTCCGTCCGCGCACACGACCCGGAAGCCATCCGGTGAACGGGCGGCATCCAGCACCTCGACCTGGCGGAACTCGACGCTGGGACAGAGGGCGACTTCATGGCGTGCATGTTGGAGGAACTCCGCCGGCGGAGTTCCATCCCGGGTGAGATAGTTGTGCAGACCAGCGGACCGGATGTTTCTGGGCTCACCGACGTCGCAGACCAGCGCCTTCCGGCAGCAGCGGCCCAACATGAGCGCGGCGCTCAGCCCTGCGGGCCCCGCCCCGACGATGACGCAGTCGTATGTCAGCCGGGGCGAGTCGGTGCTCATCAGAGCGTAGGAACGGCGGCTTCCATCACCTGTTTGAGCCGGCGGAGATCATCATCCACCTGCGTCGAAGGCTCCTCGCCGAGGAGCTTGGCCACCGCCGCTCCCAACTTTCCGGCTGGCGGCTGATAGCTCAGGACTACGCGCACTTCAGTAACGCCCTCACCCCTGGGGGTAAAGTGCACCGATCCGGCGTTGTTGACGTCGGCCTTGGGGAGAGACCGCCAGGCTATGAGCTCGTTCTCGATCTCGTTGTGGATCGTGGCATCCCATTCCACCCGGGCGCCGGCCGGGGCCTTGGCTACCCAGTGGGAGCGGTTTTCATCGAGCACCGTCACCGATTCGAGGTGGTCCATGAAGCGAGGCAGGTTCTCGAAATTCCGCCAGAACTGATACACCTCCTGAACGGGACGGTTGACCACGACGCTGCGCTCCACCTTGATGCCCTCGCCGCGTGAAACACTTGCTACCGGGCTCACGCGGTCCTTCCGGGCCGAGTTTCTTCCCAGGGCGCGATTGATCGAGCAGCGGCCGGTGATCGCCCGGGAAAAGAGGCTACCCGCCACCGGCAGGAGCAAAGGCCGCAGCCGCTTCCGGCGAAGCCCGACCACCGCTACGGCAGCGGCGGCGACCCCGGAGATTACCCGCTCAGTCTTGCCTACGTTGATCTCGTCGTCGTCCTCGGCTGGACGCCGAAGGTTTTCCCAGTGCTCGTTGGAGACGACCCCGTTGTACGTCGATGCCATTGAACCTTCCTTCGCAGATATCGTGGTAATCACCTGGCTTTGGGCGGATGAGCTGCCAGCTGATTGTACTTGCGCGCCGCCCGGTCGCCCAGCTGGGTGAGCCAGGAAGGAGAGATCCAGGATTGGCTCTCCGCGCCGGTATGCCGACTCCGATCGGCACTGCTGGCGCCGGGCAAAACCCGATTCACCAGACCCAGGAGGCTCGCGGTTGCGCCGGGCGCCATCGCATTGGCCACAGCAGCCACCTTGGCCACCACCGGAAACAAGACCTCCGCATCACCCCTTCGGCAGGCCTCGACGATTCGCCGTGCGGCGCTCTCGACACTCATCGACAAGCCGGGCAGCGAATCGCTGATACTGAACCAGGCGTATTCCGCCCGGTGCCTCCCCCGGAAAATTGCGTTGCGCGGACTTCCAGTGCGCATCAGCCCCGGCACCACCGTCACGACCTTGATGCCGTCCGCTGCGACCTCGGCCCGGAGGCCCTGAGAAAATCCCACCGCAGCAAATTTGCTGGCGCTATAGGGGAGCAGATGCGGGATGCCCAGCTTCCCTCCAATAGACGTGATGTTCACGATCCGCCCCGCGCGCCGCTGCCGCATGTCCGGGAGCACGGCAAGCGTGGGGTAGAGCATGCCCCAGAAGTTGGTCGCCAGGGCTTCCTCGTAGTCGGCGACCGACATGGTTTCCGCCGGTCCCACTTCGATAACACCGGCGTTGTTGATCAGTACGTCCACCGGGCCGAGGCCGCGGTTGACCTGATCCACCAGATCCTGTACCGAGCCGCGGTCGGTCACGTCGCAAGGAATGGCCATAACCTCGGCCCCGGCGCGGGCAAGTGAAGCCCGGGCTCGTTCCAGCGACTCGGGATCGCGGCCACAAATTCCGAGACGAGCTCCTCGCGCGGCCATTTCCCGGGCCAGTGCAAGCCCTAGTCCGCGAGACCCGCCAGTAATAAGCACCACTCTGCTTCTGAGCCGGTAGCCGTCACCAGACCGAAGCAGCCGAGCCAGCCAGACCGCACCAAGCGCTGTACCAGCTGCCAGCTGCATCCGGTCGGATCGTCGTCTCAGCCTAGGCCGCCGCGGTGCCGGCGAAGCTTCCGAACTACTCCGGCTTCCCCGAGCCATCGTTCCGTCGCGATGCAGCCTGCCGCACGCTCCGCTGGTGCTCCTCGTCGTCCAGCACGGCGCTCATTCCGTCACGGTGCTCCGGATCGGCCACTTCCTCGCTCAAGCTGGAGTACTGGGGTCCCATATTGTTCTCATTCCGGGGCTCCTGGAAATCCAGCTCGGCCGGTTGATCCTGCGTGCCTTCTTCCGCCTCGAGCGCAAAGCGGCGGCGCTCGTCTTCACTCATGGTCGCGAATTCACGACTGAGATTTTTTGCCATGGGTTGCACTCCCGGTAGTGGCCTCGAGCAGCGCCTTCATGCGCCCGAGGTCCTCGTTCAGTTTGGCTCTGGGATCCGAGCCAAGCAGCTCGGCCACCGCCCGACCGGCGCCTCCGGCAGGCGGAAGGTAGCAGAATCGTAGATCCACCCTGGTTCCGCTGCCGCTCGAGCTGAATCGAATGATCCCCGCATTTTCCAGCATCGAAGCGGGCTCGCTCCGCCACGCGATGGCTTCATTGGGCGTCTGCTGCGTCAAGCTGGCGTGCCACTCGATTGGAACGCCGCCCGGGCCGCTTACGCTCCAGCGGGAGCGGCCTTGCCCCAGATCCTCCACTTCCCGCACGTGGGACATGAACAGCGGGAAGTTCTCGTAGTTGCTCCAGAAGGCATATACCTGATCCAGAGGAGCCTCGATGTATAGCGTTTTCTGAATGTCCACGACTCGGCGGCGGTCGAGACCGGGTAATGCACCGAGGAAACTTTCCCGCCCTGCGGAGCTTACCAGCATGCCGGTCCCGACGGTTCGGAGCAGACTGCCCCAGGCGCCACGCCGGACCAGCCCGTAGAGCGCCAGAGCCGCTCCAGCCATTCGGAGGGCGGAGCCGATTGACTCACCGGGAAACGACTCCTGACTCTGGCCCAGGCCGGCGGCACCGAGCCCCTGTAGATCACCCACGCGCTCGCCATACCGCAGCACACCCGGACTGGACTGGGCGGTTCTGCCGGCAAGACTCAGCCGGGCTTCCCCGATCAGGGGCGACAATCGACGGCTCAACTGTTCCCGACGAATGCTGCCCCGCTCTGGATCGAGGAAGTAGACCAGACCTGCACCAACGGTGAGGCCACTGACAAAGGTCTTGGTTCCGGACATGGAATCCTCCAGTTCGCGAGATGTGACGAGCTGCTTCAAAATCTCGCGCACTTCCCCGCGTTGACAAAGTGGTGAATTGACGCGAGCCTTCTGTGACGAGACTCACAGGATTTTGGGGGCACCGGTCCCGGACATCGGTCGCCAAAATCGCAACATTTGGCCCCGCTGAAACTAGTTGCGGGCCGGCATTTCCCAGCAGCAATCGGGAGCACTCGAGCGTGCCGGAGCAGCAGGACTGCTCTGGGAAAGCAAGGTTTATCGATAGGCTCACAACCGAGATCCATTCCCCGGGCCGGAGCTCATTTGCCAACGCACGAGCGCTTCATGCAGCCTCGCTACTCAATTGTTGTTTTTTCACACCTTCGCTGGAACTTCGTTTATCAGCGTCCTCAGCATTTGCTTTCCCGGCTGGCCGCTACCCGGCCGGTTTTTTTCGTCGAGGAGCCGGAGTTCGACCCAATTGGCCCTCCCCGTTGGGAGCGCAGCAGCCCGCAATCCAACGTGGTGGTCCTGCGGCCCCGTACCCCGGTTCAAGTACCCGGGTTTCACGCCGACCAGCTCCCCCTGCTGGAGCCGCTGATCGCCCAGCTGGCGCAGGAGCTGGAGGGTCGAACCATCGTGACCTGGCTGTACACGCCGATGGCCCTCCCACTGGCGGAGGCATTGGCCCCGGCAGTGGTGGTCTATGACTGCATGGATGAGCTCTCACTGTTCCTCGCCGCGCCGGCCGAGCTGCTGAGCCGTGAGGCGGCACTCATTGAGTGCGCCGATGTCATGTTCACCGGAGGGCCCAGCCTGTTCCGGGCAAAGCAGACCCGGCACTCGAACGTGCACTGCTTTTCCAGCAGCGTGGACGCCGCGCACTTTCGAGTGCGGCAGAGGGGAGTCCAGGACGCGGAGGACCAGGTGCCCATTCCGCATCCCCGCCTCGGCTTCTATGGCGTGATCGACGAGCGGCTGGACCTTCCCTTGATCGACTTCATCGCCGAGGCACGCCCCCAGTGGCAGATCGTGCTGGTAGGTCCAGTGGTCAAGATCGATCCCGCCAGCCTCCCCCGCAGAGACAACATCCATTACTTCGGACAGCGCACCTACGAGGAGCTGCCCCGGTATCTGGCCGGCTGGGATGTCTGCCTCCTCCCCTTTGCCCGGAACGACGCCACCCGGTTCATCAGTCCGACCAAGACGCTGGAATACATGGCGGCGGAACTGCCCATCGTCAGCACGCCGATTACCGATGTGGCTGAGCCGTATGGCGACATTGTCTATCTCGGCGACACGCCCACTGAGTTCCTGGCCGCCTGCGAGGCGGCACTGGAGTCAGGGCCTGAGGAACGGGCCAGCCGTACCGCCAGGATGCGACGGGTGCTGGCAGGCACGTCCTGGGACGTCACAGCCTCTGCAATGGAGACACTACTGGCTGCCGCGGTGGTAAAGAAAACCGCCGTGCCGGCCTAAGCACTTGAAAGGATTCAGGGCCTCCGCATGCCACCTCAAAATCTGGATACCTCGGAGTCACTACCGCCGGTTGTCGTTATTGGGGCAGGCCCCACTGGTCTGAGCGCGGCTTACCATCTCGGACGAAACTCGATCCTGCTGGAGCAAGCAGATCGGGTTGGCGGGTGGTGCCGGTCAATCGAGGATAACGGCTTCACCTTCGATATGGCCGGTCACATCATGTTCTCCAATGATCCCTATGTCCACGAGATGTATCAGCTGCTGCTGGGGGACAACGTCCATTGGCAGGACCGTGAGGCCTGGATCTACAGCAAGAACGTCTTCACCCGCTACCCGTTCCAGGGAGCCCTGTACGGCCTACCACCGGAGGTCATCAAAGAGTGCATCGTCGGAGCCATCGAGGCCCGGTTTGGAAGTCTCACCGCGAAGAAACCGGCCGCGGATAAAGGGATTAACGACGACTACACAGGGCCGGAGCGCCGGGGCATGTTCGAGCCACTGATGAAGGCCAACGGCTCGCGCAAGCCGCGCACCTACACCGGGGCCGAGCGCCGGCTCAACGCCCACAAGGGATCGCCCAAGAACTTCGAGGAGTTCATCTACAAGGTGTGGGGCCGCGGCATCGCCAAACACTTTGCCATTGCCTACAACCAGAAGCTCTGGGCCGTTCCGCTGGAGGAGATGGAGACGTCCTGGCTCGGTGGGCGGGTGCCTCTCCCCAATCTCGAGGAGATGATCGAAGGCGCGCTGTCCCCATCCCCCAAGCCGATGGGTCCCAACGCCCGGTTCGGGTATCCGCTGCGCGGCGGCTTCCAGGCGCTGATGAATGGTTTCCTGCCGCACCTCAAGGGCGAGCTTCGGCTGCAGACCAGAGTGGTGGCGGTGTCGCCCTCACGGCACACGGTAACTCTGTCCGACGGAACGGTTGTCCCCTACGAGTTCCTCATCAGCACCATGCCGTTGCCGGTGCTGATCCAGGTCATGGGTAATGAGGCGCCGGCCGAGGTCCGTAAAGCGGCAGCAGGCCTCAGACACGTCTCGGTTCGGTGCGTCAACATCGGGGTGGGACGGGAGAACCTGACCGAGAAGCACTGGATCTACTACCCGGAGGATCCGGTCTTTCATCGGATTTTCGTGCAGGGGAACGCCAGTCCGCATTGCAATCCTCCTGGAGGTTTTGGACTGACCTGCGAGATTACCTACTCCGAGGCCAAGCCGCTCCCCTGCGATGGCGAGGCGCTGATTCAACGTTGCATTGAAGACTGCCACCGGGTTGGATTCTTCCAGCCGGGAGATCCGATCTGGGCCGCCAATCAGGTGGACATGCCGGTGGCCTATGTGGTCTACGACCATGATCGGGCCCGGAACGTGAGCGTCATCCGGGAATGGCTTTCCGCTCAGGATATTGTCCTCGCCGGACGCTACGCCGAATGGGAGTACTACAACTCGGATCACGCTTTCATTGCGGGGAAAAAGGCAGCGGAGCAGGTGGCAGAGCTCCAGCGGCAGCAGCAGTATGTGAATCCGGCGGGGTCACCCATGACCGCATCTGCCCAGTAGTCTCCCCAAGCCTGCACGGCCTATCGTGAGCGGGAGAGCCAAGGTCTGGTTCTCCCGTTCACGGTTTACCGTATGCGCTCTACGTATTTACTCTTTTATCCATGACTGACATCCTCCGACGGCGCCCCGAGGACTTTCTGTGGGCCACCGGGATCGAGGACACCTTTGTGCCCCAGACCCGGCCTGGCCACCGCGCCCTGGACGAGTACCAGCTCATCGGACATTACGAGCACTGGCGCGAAGACCTCGGCCTGGTGCGCGATCTCGGCCTCAAGATGGTGCGATGGGGAGTCCCCTGGTATCGGCTGGAGCCTTTTCAGCCCGGTGAGTTCGACTGGCGCTGGACCGACCAGGTCATTCCGTACATGGTCCACGACCTGGGCATTACACCGATCGTGGACCTGATGCACTATGGCTGCCCCTTCTGGCTCCGCCGGGAGTTCGCCAGCACCGAGTACCCCAATGCCGTCGCGGCGTATGCCGCCGCGTTTGCCCGGCGCTACGCCGGCCTGGTGCGCTGGTACACCCCGCTCAATGAGCCGATCGTCACCGCCCTGTTCTGTGGGCAGCGCGGGCTGTGGCCTCCGTATCTCCGGAGTGAGAGCGGGTACGTGCAGATCATATTGCAAGTGGTGGAAGGAATCATCGAGACCAGCGCGGCGCTGCTGTCGGTGGATCCGGACGCTGTGCTGGTACATGTGGAAGCTACCGGACTCAGCCGCACGGCCAGAGAGGACCTCCATGCAGTGGCCCGGGAGGAACAGTCCCGCACCTTCCTGGCATACGACCTGTTGACCGGCAGGGTGACCCCGGATCATCCGCTCTTCCCCTGGCTGGTTCGGAACGGGGCCTCCCCCGACCGGCTCGCCGCCATCGCATCACGGCCGGTCCCATTCAGCCTGATGGGCCTCAACTTCTATCCTCAGTGGTCGACCACCCAGCTCTACATCGACCGGCGGGGCCGCCTGGCGTATCAGCCGGTGGAACAGGATGGTGCCGGCTTCACCAGTCTCATCGAAGACTATTATCAGCGATACCACTTGCCCATCATGGTGACGGAGACCAGCGCCAAGGGAAACGAAGCGGTGAGGGCGCGCTGGCTCGAGGCCTCGGTGACCGCCATTCGGGGACTCCGCAGCCGGGGCATCCCGGTGCTCGGCTATACCTGGTTCCCCCTCTTTACCATGATCGACTGGAAGTACCGGTTCGGCCGGGGTCCGCTGGAGGAATACCGTCTGGACCTGGGCCTCTACACCCTGGATGGTGCCGAACGGCGCTGGCGGGCCACGCCTCTGGTGGAGCAGTTTCGCAGCTATATCACTGACTCCGAGAATGCGATCGGGAATCTGGGAGTCGAGCAGAGTCTCTCCGCCTGAAGTCTCGATGACACCCCACGACCACGGGTCGGCTCAGACCTTCCGGCCCCGGCCGTACTCGGGAGACCGCTCCGAGCTGTTCCACTCCTTCTGGATCGCCGGATTCGAGTCGGCTTCACACATCAACCGGTCCGGTGCTCGGATCGACATGGTCTCTGCTACCCAGCATGACCTGTGGGTAGAGGAGGACTACGCCCGGCTGGGAGAGTGGGGGATCCGCACGGTGCGGGAGGGGGTTCGCTGGCACCTGGTGGAGACGGCTCGGGGCTTCGACTTCTCCTCACTGCGGCCAACCGTCGAGGCTGCCCGGCGCCATCGCATCCAAGTGATCTGGGCTCTTTGTCATTACGGATGGCCCGACGACCTGGACATTCTCGCACCAGGATTCATCGATCGCTTTGCTCGTTACTGCGCTGAGACCGCACGCTTCATCAGCGATCATAGCGACGGAGTCCAGTTCTACACCCCGATCAATGAGATCTCCTTTCTGGCCTGGGCTGCGGGAGAGAAGGCGTACATCCATCCCTACCGGGAGGACGCCGGCAGAGCCATCAAGGAGCAGCTGATCAGGGCGACGATTGCGGGTATCGAGGCAATCTGGTCGGTAGACCGTACCGCCCGCATCATGCACACCGAGCCGCTCATTCACGTGCTCACGCCGAAGGACCGCCCGGATCTGGCCCGCGCGGCCGCCGATCAACGGGCGGCGCAGTTCGAGGCCTGGGACATGTTGGCCGGCGCTATGGAGCCCCACCTGGGCGGCCACCCACGCTATCTGGATGTCGTGGGTGTCAACTACTATCACGCCAATCAGTGGGAACATCCCGACCAGCGTCTCCGCTGGGAGGACACGCCCCGGGATCCCCGCTGGCTCCCTTTCAGCTCACTGCTGGCTGAGGTGTACTACCGCTACTGGCGACCGGTTGTGGTGAGCGAGACCAGTCACTTTGGCGCCGGACGGGGACGCTGGATTCGTGAGGTCGGTAATGAGGTGGCCAGAGCTCGCGAGGCAGGGGTGTGCGTCGATGGGTTGTGCATCTACCCGATCATCGACCGGCCTGACTGGGATGATCCGGACCATTGGCACAACAGCGGGCTCTGGGATCTTCGCCGGAATAGCGGGGGGAAGCTCGAGCGGGTTCTGAATGAGGACTACGCGAGCGAGCTCCGGGGAGCTCAGACCCGCCTCCGCTCGGCCGGCATCGGCTGAGCGCGACGGGCCTCATCATCTCCGCACTCGCTCCCTGCCGAGTAGCTAGGGCAGCGTCACCGGAGGCCGGCTTACCAGCTTGACCCGGTCATCCGGCGCCGCGGTCCGAGCGGTGCGGGCGATGAGATCCCGCATCATGATGCTCGCCACCGGGTGGGTTCCCAGATGATCGCGGATGGCATAGGTGCAGATCATCAGCCTCCCCCGATCGATGGGGCGCTCAGCCACGAGCGCCACCACGTGATGCACCCAGCCGACGTAGAGACCGGAGTGGACGTTGGCCGCGAAGTCACGAGGGGTCAGCCCGAC
>DATFQK010000242.1:0-5509 GCA_035264345.1 Gemmatimonadales bacterium
GAGATTTCCGCTGCCGTGCTGCCGCAGGTCGATTTTGGCAAAGCTGCGACTCACCAGATGGCTGGTAGGAATGGCGCCAACGAGGTACGAGGCCACCAGCCAGCCGGCCCAGGCGATGCTCATCGCTTGGATCCTCGGCGAGTGAATTTGAGCCGCAGCGGTGAGCCGGGAAAAGGCCAGGCCTCACGAAAGCCGTTCACCAGGTAGCGCTGGTACGACTCGGGCACCTCCTCCGGGCGATTGCTGACGATTGCCAGAGTGGGCGGTGCCGTGCCGACCTGCGAAGCGTAGAGCAGCTTGACCTCCTCGCCGGGCTTTTGGGGCGGCGCGTTCCGCTGGATCAACTCGGCCAGAACTTTATTGACCTCGGCTGTGGGAACTCGCCGCTGTCGGCCATCAGCCACCTCGATAATGAGGTCGAGCACCTTGCGGACTCGCTGCCCGGTGAGCGCCGAGACATACAGGAAAGGCACGTGGCGAAGAAAGGGTGCCTTGGCAATCAGTGCTTCCTGTCCCTGGCGGGCCGTATTGGCGTTCTTTTCCTCGATCAGGTCCCACTTGTTCACCAATACGATCAGTCCGGCGCCTTGCTCCCAGGCCTGGGTGGCAATGCGGAGGTCCTGGTTGTGCATCCCCACAGTTGCGTCCACCACCAGCACACAGACGTGGGCCCGTTCGATCGCGCGCTCGGTCCTGAGGTTGGAATAGAACTCCAGGTCATCTTCTACTTTAGCCCGGCGCCGTAAGCCTGCGGTGTCTATGAAGTTCAGCGTTTTGCCCTGATATCGCAAGACACTGTCGATCGCATCCCGGGTAGTGCCGGCCTGAGGGGCGACAAGGTGCCGCTCCTCCCCCAGCAGTCGATTGGCGATCGATGATTTTCCGGCGTTGGGCCGCCCCACCACCGCCACGTTGATAGTCTCCTCCGATTCGGCCGGGTCGTAAGGCGGCAGCCGTTCGACCACCACGTCGAGCAGGTCGCCGCTCCCCTTCCCCACCGCGGCGCTCACGCCCTGGGGCTCGCCGAACCCCAGGGAGTAGAAGCCGTACTGCTCGGTACTGTGCTCCAGGTTGTCCAGCTTGTTCACCACCAGAATGACGGGACGTCCCGCCTTGCGGAGCCGTTCGGCAATGGCCCGGTCCACCGGGTTGATCCCTTGCCGGCCGTCCACCACGAACAGGATGACGTCGGCTTCGTTCAGGGCAAACTCAACCTGGCGCTCGATGGCTCGATCCATGGAGTCCTGCGAGCCGGGAACCAGGCCGCCGGTATCCACCAGCCAGAACCGGCGCCCTTGCCACTCGGCGTCGCCGAAGTGACGGTCCCGAGTGGTCCCGGGCTCCTCCGATACGATGGCGCGGCGCCCGCCCAGAATCCGGTTGAACAGGGTGGACTTCCCTACATTGGGCCGGCCCACGATTGCGACCGTCGGCTTGCTCATGCCGCGGCCGGCTGCAGCAAGGCATCGGCGAAATCCCGGGACGGGCGAATCTCTACCGGACTGGTGGCCTGGAGCAGCTCGAGGCTGAGGCTGTCGATAAACAATCCATCGTCGTTGATGGACTCGCCTGGAATGAGGACCAGATCCAGATCGCGGCGGTCACGGAGAGCCTGCTGCACCGCGCTACCCGGTAATAATCCAGCGGTGGTGACGCTCGCCCCAAACAACGTGTTTGTCACCGGGATCAGGTCGAATCGGCCGGACGTAAGCGTGGCCAGCGGCTCGAGAACCATCGGCATCAGCGGCGCCATGGCGGTGCCGGTCACCACCCCCACACGTTTGCCCGCCCACTCATCACGGCTGATACCCGACTGCCCGATCCGCTGCTGCAGCCAGCGCACGGAGCCTACGCCGTTCTCGACTTGCTCGAATCCATCGTAGATGTCCGCGGCCGGGAGCGGTACGCCCGCTCGCAGATACAGTTCGTCGGCGCCGAAGGCCCAGGTGACGCCCCGCTCCATTCGGGCGCGCGCGGCGCGCTGCTCCAGGATGTGTATGGCAGCTCGGCACTCATTCGCGGTGGGCTCCCGGACCAGATGGTGCTTGGAGTGCTCGGTCAACCCGACCGGAACAATGGAACAATTCAGCACTGACGGCCCGAAGTTGTAGAGGTCTTCCAGCGTCTGTTCCAGGACGGCCCCGTCGTTGACCCCGGGCGACATCACCACCTGAGTATGGAACTCGATGCCGTGCGCGGCGAACTCCCGTAGCTGGGGAATGATCTCGGGAGCGGTGGGATTTCGCAGGACATATCGCCGTACCACCGGGTCGGTAGCGTGGACCGATACATACAGCGGGGAGAGGCGGTATTCGACGATGCGCTGCACATCGTGCGGCTTCAGGTTGGTGAGGGTTGCGAAGTTGCCGTAGCGGAAGGAGAGCCGATAGTCATCGTCTCTGATGTACAAGACGTCACGAAGCCCATCGGGCAGCCCGTCCACGAAGCAGAAGTCACATCGATTGGCGCAGCGGCGGATTCGAGGGGGCTCCAGGGCCACACCCATTGGCTCGCCCAGCGGCCGCTCGATGTCGAACTCGATTTCCTCCCCGTCAGGCTGACGGACATGGAGCACAAACTCCTCTTCGGCCGTCAGGAACTCCCAGTCCAGGAAGTCATCCAGCTCGCGACCGTTGACCGAGAGAAGCTCGCTGCCCTCCCGCAGGCCCAACTCGGCGGCAATGGACTCCGGCTCTACGGCGCTGACTCGAATCATCGCAGCAAGATCTCTCCCGAATGGGCTAAATTCAACCTCAGGTCTCAGGCTCAAAGTGCTTGTCCGCCATAGGGAACGTGATGCCCGCGGGTGGGCAGCCGCAATGGATCACTCGAGGAGGGGGCATGAAGATCAGACTCAAGCCGCTGAAGGAGCAGGTTGTGGTGATCACCGGAGGCACCAGCGGCATCGGACTGGCCACAGCCAAGCGCGCCGCCGAACGAGGGGCCCGGGTGGTCCTCTGCTCCCGAAACGAGCCTGGACTGGGGGAAGCGGTCGCGCAAATCGAGGAGAGCGGGGGCACCGCCCGGGGCATGGTGGCTGACGTCTCGAAGCCGGATGACGTGGAGCGGCTCGCCGCCTCCGCCATCGCGGAGTTCGGCGCGGTGAACACCTGGGTCAACAACGCCGGCGTCTCCTTCTATGGGCGGTTAACCGAGGTTGCGCTGGAGGACATGCGGCAACTTTTTGAGGTGAACTTCTGGGGGATGGTGCATGGAGCAAGGGCTGCGGTCCCGCGACTCAGGGGAACCGGCGGGGCCCTGATCAACATCGGCAGCATCGTCTCGGATCGGGCCATACCGCTACAGGGTGCCTACTCGGCCTCCAAACAGGCGGTCAAGGGATTTACTGACGCGCTGCGGATGGAGCTGGAGGAGGAAGGCGCTCCGATTTCCGTGACACTGATCAAGCCCTCAGCCATCGACACTCCCTACTTCCAGCACGCGAAGAACTACATGGAGGTTCAGCCTAAGCCTCCGGCTCCGGTCTATGCACCCGAAGTAGTTGCCAATGCCATTCTCCGCGCCGCCGAGCATCCCATTCGGGATATCACCATAGGCGGCGGCGGCCGGGTTCTCACGGCGATCGGAGCTGCGCTTCCCCGATTGACCGACTTTTACATGGAGCGGGCGATGTTCGATGCTCAGCGGAGTGACTCCCCCGCGGAAGCCTCGAGCGGGAACCTGTACGAATCTTCAGGAGGGGAGAATCTCGAGCGGGGAGGCTACCAGGGTCATGTCATGCGTTCCAGCATGTATACCCAGGCCGCCCTGTCTCCAGCGAGAGCGCTCTTGGCCGCCGGCGTGGGACTGGCGGTGTTTGCCGGAATCCGCTCGCTGACGAATTCCGGCAGAGACTGACTACTGAATTTTGATGACCTGTCCTGCCGAGGGGACACCGTTCCGGTTGAGAATAAACAGGTGGTAATACCCCGGCGGAGCCAGGAAAGGGTTGGCCGGCACGGTCACTTCGATCCCGGTCGCCGTCCGAGTAAAAGCCAACGTGTTGGCCCGCTGGCCCATGTCGAAGGCATGGGTGACGGACCCAAGATGGATCCAGCGAACTTCAGTGACCTGCGCAGCGTTGGGGGTGGCTACGGTAATGAGGCCGTTATATGCCACAACTGAGGGGGATACGGAGGTGATCCGCGGCCTGGCACCTTTGAAGAGATAGGGTGGCGAAAAGATCTCGTGATTCCGCTCGGGGGGTACCGGCGTCAACACCCCGCCCTGGAACGCGTCGGCATCGCCACTCGCCCCATGCAGTACGGTCCCGTCCGGCAGGAGCATGGACACGGAGTGATACACCCGCATCCTGCTGGCTGACGCCAATGTTGTCCATTGCCCGTTCTTGGGATTCCAGATCTCCGCCGTCTTGACCGCATCGCCCTCGTTGATGTCGACAAAGCCACCACCCCGCGTGCCTCCGGTAATGACAATCTGACCATCGGGCAGGATGGTGGAATTCAAGTGCCGCCGAGGAGCCGACATGGGAGCGGCGTTCTGCCACTGGGGTGAAGGCTGATTCAGGTCGATGGTCTCGACCGTGGCCGTCGGTACCGCTGACTTCTTATCCGGGGTAGGCCAGCCGGTGTGTCCACCTCCACCCGCATAGAAAATTTTCCCCGGCTCGTACATCGCCGCCGTACCGTAGTCCCGGTTGAATCCCCAGATGTGGGTTGGCCCGGGAGTCCAGACGCCCCTTCCTCCAGCGCCTGAGGCATCGACATCGAACCAGCGCGATTGGACCCTCTCGCCCGCCATGAAGATCTTGCCGTTCGGCGCGACGAAGTTGCGCGGGTAGTAGGGAATCTCCACCCCGTTCGCACCGGGCAGCTCGACCCAGTGGTTGTTCTCCCAAATCTCAGGGATCTGTACGACAATTCCATTCTCGTCCCGTCCGGCCATGGTCAGCATCCGGCCGTCCGGCAGCGTGGTTACGGTGGGGTACCAGCGGCCATGGGCCATGTTGGGTCCGGCCTGCCAGGCGCCATCCTGAGTAAAGAAGTTGGTGCGATTGATTCCGACGTCGTCTGCCTTATGCCCACCCGAGACCATGAGCCTTCCATCGGGCATCAACGCATGCCCAGCGCAGAATAGCATGGTATCCAGCTGAATCATCTGCGCGCCGGTCGGTGGTCCTGCCGCCGGGTCCCAGATACGCGGCATCGCCATGGTGGTGCTATTCGCTTCGTACTTTCCCCAGGCGATGATTTTTCCATTGGGCATCAGGTTGATGTGCAATGGAACAATGTCCCAGTTGACAATCGGCCCCCAGCTGCCGGTAGTGGCCTGAGACGACAATGGAGCCACGTCGACGGGCGAAGAGCTGACGTTCACGCTGCCGGCAGTAAACTCGAGGGTGTGGGACCCAGTGCCGCGAAGCCCCAGGTCGCCAAACGCCGCGACGCCGTTGGCATCGGTCGTCACCTGAGTATTGCCCTCCAAGGTTCCGCCGGAGGTGGCGGTGGCAGTCACCTGTACGCCCGCCGCTGGAACGCCGGCACTATCC
>DATFQK010000243.1:0-5666 GCA_035264345.1 Gemmatimonadales bacterium
ATCTGTTCGAGATCTTCAGCCGATTGGCCATCCGGGGCCACCGGGTTCGCCTGATCTGTTCCGGCTGGACCGGGGCACCTCGGCACGCCACCACCGACGGCATCAGCATCGAGCGATTCGGAGGCCGAAATAGCTTTGCCCTGAAGGGACGCGGCGCAGTGCGTCGGGCGATAAAATCCGAGCGGCCCGACGTCCTGGTTGAGGACGTCAACAAGCTTCCACTCTATCTCGCGACTGGCACCTCGATTCCTTTCTGTGCCATTGTGCCCCACCTCTTCGGGGAGACCGCCTTCAATGAGGCCCCCTGGCCGGTGGCCGCGACGGTGTGGGCCGCCGAGCGACCTTTATCCTGGGCCTACCGGAGGGCCGGGTTCCATGCCATCAGCGAGAGCACGCGCGATGACTTGATCGCCCGGGGGATTCCGGCCGCTCGTGTCCGGGTAATCCACCCCGGCGTGGACAGCCGCCGCTTTACGCCCGGGCCGGCCGGGCGCCGTTCGACCATCCCTACCTTCTTGTATGTTGGAAGGCTGAAGCGTTATAAAGGCATTAACTTGGCCATTGAGGCTCTGGCGCGGGCACGGCAGCAGCGGCCCGACCTCCGGCTGGAGATCGCCGGCACCGGCGAATATCGAGCCGAGCTGGAGCGATTGGTCATCCGGCTGGATCTGGAGAGAGCCGTGACCTTTCACGGCTTTGTCAGCGAAGAGCGAAAGATCGATCTCATGCGCTGGGCCTGGGCCAATGTGTTTCCCTCTCCCAAGGAAGGCTGGGGGATCACCGTCATCGAAGCCGCGGCCTGCGGCACGCCGTCCCTGGCATCGGACAGTCCCGGGCTCCGCGACTCCGTCCGTCATGGCGACACCGGCTTTCTGGTGCCCCACGGGGATGTCGCGCAGCTGACGGCCCGCATCATCGAGCTCTCCGACACCCCATCGCTGGTCGCGCGATTGGGCGAACGGGCACGCCGGTTTGCGGAAGGTCTCACCTGGGAGCGTACCGCAACGGCAACCGAACAGCACCTACAGGACATCATCGAGGGCTCAGCCAAGGGCTGAGCCCGGGGGAGGAGTCATGCAGCCCACTATCACCGCCCGTCACTGCGAAATCTCGGACGCCTTGCGCGAGCGGGCCGTCACTGTGGTCCAGCGCCTGGGCAACCTGGCCTCACGTTCTATGGAGTCCACGGTGGTCTTCGATTCCGACGGGATCGAGCGGACGGTGGAGATCAGGCTTCACGTGCCCCGGGGAGAGGTGCTGGTTGCGCGAGGGGATGGTCCCGACCATCGCACGGCCCTGGACCGGGCGGAGGAGCGGCTCAAGCGCCAGCTCGAGCGGGTTGTCGATCGGCCTCGCCGGGCTCGTTCCGCCCCGACGGACAACGCGCGCTGATGCTTCGGCTCGGCGATTTCCTGTCCCGCCGGGGCGACCCGCTCCAGCTGGAGGCGCTGACCGGCGAGCTGGGACTGGACCGGCCGATGACCGGGACGGAAGTCGCGGGGCCCGGGCTGGCCCTAGCCGGATATACCGGCCGCTTCGCGGCCAATCGCCTCCACGTGCTGGGCGAGACGGAAATCACCTACCTCAACTCCCTGTCGCCGGAGCAGCGGCGCCAGTCGCTCACCACCTTCTTCGGCTTCGATCTGCCCTGCGTGTTCGTGACCAAGGGGCAGGAGGTTCCACCGGAACTGCTCGAGCTCGCCCGGATGAAGGGTGTGCCGGTCCTCCGGAGCAAGCTGAAGACCTCGGAGTTCTATCGCCGGATCAAGCCCATTGTCGAGGAGGCCTTTGCGCCACGGACTACGCTCCACGGCTCACTGGCCGACGTGTACGGCGTAGGCCTGCTGTTCGTCGGGCGCTCCGGCATCGGCAAGAGCGAGTGCGTGCTGGATCTGGTGGAGCGGGGGCACCGCCTCGTCGCCGATGACGTGGTGCAGGTGACCCGGCGGGGCAACGACGTGCTGATCGGCCGGGGACACGAGCTCGCGGCACATCACATGGAAATACGGGGCATCGGCCTGATTGACATTCCGGCGCTGTTCGGCGTCCGCGCGGTGCGCCAGCAGAAACGGATCGAGGTCGTGGTGCAGCTGGAGGACTGGGAGACCGCCAAGGACAGCGACCGGAGTGGGCTCTCACGGGAGGAGACCACCATTCTCGATGTGCCGGTTCCCCGGGTCGTGGTTCCCCTCAATCCCGGCAAGAACATCACGGTCATCTCCGAGGTCGTGGCCATGATGCACCTGTTGCGCTACTCGGGGGTGGATGTCGCCGCAACCTTCAACGCCCGCCTGATCAAGCGCATGAAGGAGCAGCGTGGAGTCCGGGAGTACCTCCAGGAGGACTATGAGTGAGGAGTTGCTCGGCGTTGTGGTCTGCCACGGCTCCCTGGCCGGCGCGCTGGTGCAAGCGGCCGAACAGATCAGCGGGATTCCCGGCGCGCTGGTGCCGGTCTCGAACACTGGATGCGATCGGGATACGCTGGAAGAACGAGTGCTGGCCGCCCTGGGACGCAGGCCGGCGGTAGTGTTCGTCGATCTGGCCAGCGGGTCCTGCTCCTTTGCCGTATTGAAGCGGCTCCGGGGGGAGCCTTCGGTCAAGGTCATCACCGGGGTGAACCTGGCGATGCTGGTGGACTTCGTGTTCCACCGCTCCCTTTCGCCCGACGAAGCGGCTGCCCGGGCCCTGGCCGCTGGGGAAAAGTCGATCAGGATTCCCTGATGTCCATCGTGCTCTGCCGAATCGACGACCGTCTCATCCACGGCCAAGTGGTCGTCGGATGGGGCCGCCCCCTGGGAATCAACCTGATCATCTTGGTCGACGATCAGGTCGCTGCCAGCGACTGGGAGCAGGAGCTCTATCGCATGGCCGTCGATCCGGATATCGAGGTCAGATTCGTTAGCGTGGCCGACGCAGCGTCTCACCTGCGGGAATGGCAGGACAACGGAAAGCGCGGCCTGGTTCTCACTGCCGATCTCGAATCCATGGCCGCACTGCATTCCGCCAATCCTCAGATCATCCATCGCATCAACCTGGGCGGTATTCACCACCGTCCCGGGCGGCGGGAGCGGCTACCGTTCGTCTACCTGACCGACCAGGAGCTGCATACGCTGAATGCGCTGGAGCAGCGCGGAGCCGTCATCACTGCGCAGGATGTGCCCACCACGCCGCCGGTGGCGCTGAGGAGTCTCGGGTGACGGAATTCTCCCCCCATGTGGTGTTGCCCTTGCTGCTCTGGGGGACGCTGGTCGGGCTCGATCTCGTCAGTGTTCCTCAGGCGATGATTTCCCGGCCGGTCGTGGCCGGAGCAGTGGCGGGCGCCATCGCCGGCGACGTAGAGGCGGGCTTCCGCATCGGCGTCCTGTTCGAGCTGTTCGCGCTCGATGTGCTGCCGTTCGGCGCCGCGCGGTACCCCGACTACGGCCCGGCCACCATAGGAGCAGTGGCTCTTGGGGCCGGTACACCGTGGGAGCTGGGGCTGGGAATCAGCACCGCGTTCGGTCTGGTCCTCGCGGTGCTGGGCGGCTGGAGCCTTCAGGTGGTTCGCCGCTGGAATGCTCGCGCCATTCAGCGGCGGGCCGCCGCGCTGGCGGCCGGGGAGAGCAGCGCAATTCGCCGGCTGCAGTATGGAGCTCTTTTCCGTGATGCCCTCAGGGGATTTACCCTGACGCTAGCGGCGTTGGTGCTGGCTTCCACCCTCAGTGAATCCATCCGGCTGGACCGCCAGACCGCGGTCGCTTTCACTCTGGTGGCCATCGGCTCGGGGTTGGCGGCGGCGGTGAACAGCGCTGTTCGGGCCTCGGGTCGCGGTTCCCGGCTCAAGTGGCTGATCGGCGGACTGGCCGTGGGTGTCCTGATCGCGGTGCTGTTATGAACCGACAATTGCGCGCGCTGCTCCGGCTCTTCGCGGTGCAGGGCACCTGGAATTACGAGCGCATGCTCGGGGTGGGCATGGGGTACGCCGCCGAGCCCCTGTTGGAGGACTTGAAGGCGGTGGATCCGGTTCGTCATGGCGAGGCAGTGGTGCGGTCGGCCGAGTTCTTCAACTGCCATCCCAATCTGGCGGGGCTCGCTCTTGGAGCTACGGCCCGGGCGGAGTACGAGGCCGTCGCCGGGCCGCAAATCGTGCGACTGAGAACGGCCCTGTGCAGTCCGTTGGGCTCGATGGGAGATCAGTTGTTCTGGGCCGGGCTGGTGCCGGCCCTGGTGGGCATCACCCTCATCGCCGTCATGCTGGGCGGCCGCATGTGGGCCATTGTGGGCTTCCTGCTGACCTACAATAGCATTCGAATTTGGACCGGATACTGGTCGCTCCGAACCGGAATGTCGGCGGGGATGAAGGTAGGTGCCGCCATCGGCAGCTCCTGGCTGCCCCACGCGATCGAGTGGGTAGGCCCGGTCGCCGGCTTTGCGCTGGGTGCGGCAGTGCCGGCGGTGGCTGCCTGGTATCTTGGAATCTTCGGCTGGGCGGGAGCCATCGGGGCGGCCGGAGTCGCGGTGGCCGGTTTTGCCCTGACCCGCTGGTTCGGCCCGGGGCTCACCTCCGTGCGCTTCGCCTTGCTGGCGATGCTTCTGCTCCTCCTGTTTCGGCGGATCGGCCTGTGATCGAGCGTGAGGCAAAGATCGTGAATATGGAGGGACTGCACGCCAGACCGGCCGCTCGCATAGTGCGGCTGGCCAGCACCTTCAATTCCGACATCGAAATTTGCAAGGACGGAGTCGGAGTGAACGGAAAAAGCATCATGGGAGTAATGATGCTCGCGGCGGAGTGCGGCAGCTCGATCACCATCCGGGCTGACGGCCCCGATGCCGAGCAGGCCGCCAAGGCACTGGCCGATCTGGTCGCCACCGGCTTCGGCGAGACGGTGCAGTGACTCGGGTGCTCCGGGGCATCGGAGTTTCGCCCGGAGTGGCCTGGGCTCCCGCGCTGCTCATACGCTGGGAGTTTCCGGAGGTCGATGACCGCACGGTCCCCCCCGGTGAGGTGGAAAACGAGGTGCGCCGGCTCCGGGATGCCGTCAGCGCCGTTGTCTCCCACCTCCGGGATCTCGGCGAGCGGGTCCTCCAGCGCGCCGGACCCGAGGAATCCCGAATTTTCGACGCCCAGATCCTCATGGCCCAGGATGAAGACTTCCTGGCATCGGTTGAGACTCTCATCCGAAAGAATCAGCTGAGCGCCGAGACCGCCTACGAGTTCAGGGCGCTCGAGCTCCGGGCATTCTGGTCCGGCGCCGCGCGTCTGCGCGAGCGACTGGCTGACCTCAATGCCATTCAACTGCGGATGATCCATCACCTGCTGGGCCGGACCGAGAGCGAGCTCTGGTCGGTGCCGGCCGACGAGCAGGTGATCGTGGTGACGCACGAGCTCTCGCCGGGTCTGACCGTTCAGATGGACCGGGAGCATGTGGTGGGCCTGGTGAGCGAGGAGGGCACTCGCACCGCCCACGCGGCGATCCTGGCCCATTCCCTCGGCATTCCCGCCGTCATGGGTGCCGGCGGGGCACTGAGCTTGATCCCGAGCGGAACGATGCTGCTGCTCGACGGACAGAGCGGCACCATCGTGCTCGATCCCACTCGTGACGAGCTGGAAGAAGCCAAGGTTCAGGTGAGCCGGCGCCACCGGCTCGAGCTGCAGCTGGAGTCGGTCGTCGGTGAGCCGGCCGTGA
>DATFQK010000244.1:0-5139 GCA_035264345.1 Gemmatimonadales bacterium
AAGGGGGACGGGAGGGTCTGAGGGAGTATGTGAAATGGGCAAGGAAGCGGGGAGGCGGGGAAGCGGAGAAGCGGGACGGAGCGGTACGCTCGCCTGGACGCCTTTCCAAGCGTCAAAGCCTGAAGGCAAAGCCCACCACCGGTGGGCAAGCTCGCGAACTTCCCCGCATCCCAGCTTCCCCGCTTCCCCTCATAGACCGCACCCCGAAACTCTACATCGGCGGCAAACAAGTCCGCCCTGATTCGGGTTACAGCATCCCGGTGCTGGACCGGGCGGGGAAACGCTTGGGTGAAGTGGGGCAGGGGAATCGCAAAGACATTCGAAATGCCGTAGAAGCGGCCCACAAGGCGGCCGGCTGGGGCCGGGCCACGGCTCATGCCCGGGCTCAGGTGCTCTACTATCTGGCGGAGAACCTGGCGGCCCGGGCCGAAGAGTTTGCGGCTCGGCTGGAAGCGTTCGGCGGGTCAGGCGAGAATGAGGTCGCCCTGACCATCGAGCGGATGTACACCTATGCGGCCTGGGCCGACAAGTACGATGGCGCGGTCCACCATACGCCCTATCGCAATGTCACCCTGGCCATGCCGGAGCCGATCGGCGTCCTGGGCGTGGTGGCTCCCCCCGAGTGGCCGCTGCTTGGTTTCGTGTCCACTGTGCTTCCGGGCGTCGCGCTGGGCAACACGGTGGTAGCGGTTCCGTCGGCAGCAGCCCCGCTGGCGGCCACGGACCTGTATCAGGTGCTGGAGACCTCGGACCTGCCCGACGGCGTCATCAACATCGTGACCGGCGATGCCCCGGAGTTGGGACGCATCCTGGCCGCTCACGACGATGTGGATGGGATCTGGTACTTCGGGGACGAGGAGACTGGAGCGGAAGTGGAACGGCTCTCGACCGGCAACATGAAGCGAACCTGGGTGGAGGAGGCGGGTTCTCGTGACTGGGCCAGCGCCAGGCTCGGGGCCGGCGAAGAGTTTCTCGAGCAGGCGACTCAGGTTAAGAATATTTGGATTCCGTATGGCGAGTGAAGCAATTCACCACGAAGGCACAAAGGACACAGAGGGATCTCACACCTTTTAGATCACCATCGCGGTAGCAGTCATCATCCCTTCACATTTTTGTAGTTTGATTTGTAAGCTTTCCGGTCTCAAGCGCTTGAAAGGTTTAAGAGAAGATGTTCGCTGCTCAGGCTGCTGCGATATCGAATCCGTCCTGATCCTCTGTGTCCTTCGTGCCTCTGTGGTGGATTTTGCCGATCCTATCTTGAAGACGGCGCCGGGCTCTCCCGTGATTCGCCTCGATCTTCAGCGTGATGTTTGATCGAGCGGCCTTCAACTAAAAACACCACGTCCTCCCCGATGTTCGTTGCCAGATCGGCGACCCGCTCCAGGTTCCGGCTCACCAGGAACAGCTCCATACCCGCGCTGATCGTGTGCGGGTCTTCCATCATGTGGGTCAGCAGGATCCGGAAGACCGAGCGGTGCAGCGCGTCCACCTTGTCGTCCCGCCGGCAGACTTCCCGGCCCGCTGCAGCGTCGCCCCGAATGAAGGCCTCCAGCGCATCGGAGAGCATCTCGCGGGCCAGGCGAGCCATCTCCACGATCTCGGGCTCCGGCGCAATGGGCCGGGCCTGAAGCAGCCGCTCGGTGGACTCGGCGATGTTGACCGCGTGGTCACCCACCCGCTCGAGGTCATTGGCGATCTTGAGCGCCGAGGTGAGCATGCGGAGGTCCCGGGCCATCGGCTGCTGCAGCGCCAGCAGATTGACGCATTGCTCTTCGATCTCTACCTCCATCGCGTCGATCACCCGGTCGCCGGCAATCACCCGCCTGGCCTTCTCGCTGTCGCGCTCCAGTAGCGCCTCGACTGCCAGGCCCAGCGCGGCTTCCGCCTCACCGGACATGGTGAGCAGCCGCACCTTGACGTGGCTCAGCTCGTCATGGAAATGACGATGAACGTCGACACTCATCCGAATCTCCCAGTGATATACGCCTCGGTACGCTCGTGGGCCGGCTTGGTGAAGAGCCGATCGGTCTCATCGAACTCAATCAGCTCACCCCGATCGAAGAAACCGGTGTAGTCGGAGACCCGGGCCGCCTGCTGCATGTTGTGGGTCACGATCACTATGGTGTAGTGCTGCTTCAGCTCGAAGATCAGCTCCTCGATTCTTTGAGTCGCAATGGGGTCGAGCGCCGAGCAGGGCTCATCCATCAGGAGCACCTCCGGCTGATTCCCCAGGGCTCTCGCAATGCAGAGCCGCTGCTGCTGCCCGCCCGACAATCCGGTGCCGGGCTCCTCCAGCCGGTCCTTCACCTCGTCCCACAGTCCTGCCTGCCGCAGGCAACGCTCGACGAGATCAGGCAGATCGCGCCGGCTCACCAGCGCGTTGAGCGCCGGGCCGTAGGCCACATTCTGGAAGACGGTCTTGGGAAATGGATTGGGCCGCTGAAAGACCATGCCCACGCGTTGCCTCAGCGATACCAGGTCGGTGCCCGGCCGGTAGACTGAGGTCCCCTCCACCAGAATGTCGCCCTGGTGGCGGATCCCGGGAATGAGGTCATTGAGCCGGTTGATCGATCGGAGAAACGTGCTCTTGCCGCAGCCGGACGGCCCGATGATGGCGGTGACCGCCTTCCGCTCGATGCTGAAATTCAGATCGCGGAGCGCCGGCCGGGGGCCGTAGGCGAAATTGAAATTCTTGACCTCGATCGCGGGATGCGACGGCAGCCGCGGAGCAGACCGTCGAGGCGTTCCCACAGCGGTCCTTACCTGAAGGGCTTCGTCGCTTTCCTGCGTTCGTGCCGTTCCGCCGATCGTCATCCAAACCGTCCCGTGATGTAGGCTTCGGTCTGCTCGTTCCTGGGAGCAGTAAATATCTGACGGGTCGGACCAGTCTCGATCATGCCCCCGAGATAGAAGAACGTCGTCGTGTCGGACACCCGGGCAGCCTGCTGCATGTTGTGGGTCACGATGATGATGGTAAAGTCCCGCTTGAGCTCGAAGAGCAGCTCCTCGATCCGCTGAGTTCCTTGAGGATCCAGCGATGCCGTGGGTTCGTCCAGCAGCACCACGTCGGGAGAGGGCGCGATAGTCCGGGCCAGGCAGAGCCGTTGCTGCTGGCCGCCGGAAAGTGCCATGGCGCTGGTCTTGAGCCGATCCTTCACCTCGTCCCACAAGGCTGCCTGGCGCAGGGCGCGCTCTACCATCTCATTTAGCCGGCTTCTGGGGACCCGGCCATCCACCCGAAGACCCGCAGCTACGTTGTCGTAGATGGACATGCTGGGAAACGGAGTGGGCCGCTGGAAGACCATTCCCACCCGGCGGCGCAGCTGCATCACGTTGACCCTTGGGGCATAGATGTCCGCGCCGTCGAGCAGCACCCGGCCGGTGATCCAGCCATGCTCCGACAGCTCGTGCATCCGGTTCAGCGTCCGCAGAAAGGTCGACTTACCGCACCCGGACGGACCGATCAGGGCGTGTACCCGATTGGGCGCAAAGCTGAGTGATACCGATTTCACTGCGGTGAACTTGCCGTACATGGCCGACAGCCTGTCGGTCACGATGCGGGGCTGCCGGGCGGTCTCCGGCTCCGGGCGGGGCAGGGGGGCGCGGCTCAAAGCCTGCCCTGAACGCAGTGGAGGGGTGAGCTCAGCCATTGGGGCTGAAGCGGCGTATGGCAAGGCGGGCTCCCAGGCTCAATATGAGGACGAGCAGAATCAGCACCAACGCGGCGGCCCAGGCGTATTGGTGCCACTCCTCATAGGGGCCGGTGGCATAGTTGAACACGGTAAGCGGCAGCGCGGCCATAGGCTGGTTCAGATCGAAGCTCAGGTACTGGCTGCCCAGCGCGGTGAACAGAAGCGGGGCGGTCTCGCCGGCAATCCGCGCGATGGCCAGGAGAGCTCCGGTCATGATTCCAGGCAGCGTGGTGCGAACCACCACTGAGAGACTGGTACGCCACCGAGGATACCCCAGCGCCAGTGCAGCCTCCCGGAGAGAGTTGGGGACCAGCTTGATCATCTCCTCGGTGGTGCGGAGCACCATGGGAATCATCAACATGGAGAGCGCCACGCTTCCGGCCAGGCCAGAGAAGTGCTTTTGCCGGGCTACGATCCAGGCCCAGGCAAAGACCCCCACCACAATGGAAGGCGTTCCGTTCAGCACGTCGGCCACGAATCGACTGACCCAGGTGAGCCGGCTGGTGGGGTACTCGGCGCAGTAAATCCCGGCCCCCACTCCGATGGGCAAGCCGATGAGACTGGCCGTGCCCACGATGAGCAGAGTTCCCACCAGGGCATGCACCACGCCACCTCCGGTCTCACCCGCGGGGGCCGGAGTCCGGGTAAAGAAGTCGAGCGACAGACTGCCCGCTCCCTTCAGTACCAGATTCAGCAGGATGAAGAACAGAGGGATGAGCGCCAGGATCACGGCGCCGATCATCAGCCCGACCATGAAGTTGCTGAGGGCCCGCCGCAGCCGCCGCCGGTTCACCGGTGGGCCCTCACAGCGCGCTACTTCCCGCGCCCGAGCCGCGGGCCACTCGCCAGATCAGGAGCCGGGCCCCGGCGTTCACCAGCACCGTGACTAGAAAAAGCACGAAGGCCACGTAGGCCAGCGCCGAAAGATGAAGATCGCCCACCGCCTCGGAAAACTCGTTGGCGATCGCCGCGGCCATGGTGTAGCCCGGGGCAAAGAGCGAAGCGGCGATCTCGTGCCGGTTGCCGATTAACATGGTCACCGCCATGGTCTCACCCAAGGCCCGGCCGAGCCCCAGGATGATGGCGCCGATCAGTCCGGAGCGGGCGTAGGGAACCACCGCGCTGGTGACTGCTTCCCAGCGGGTGGCGCCCAGTGCCAGAGCTGCTTCCCGCTGGCTGTTCGGCACCGCCAGCAGCACCTCCCGGGACACTGACATTACGTACGGCATTACCATGATCGCCAGGATGATCCCGGCCGCGAGCATCGACGGACCGTAGATCGGTCCCTGAAAGAGGGGAAGAAACCCGAAGATCTTACGGAGCAGAGGAAAGGCGGTGGTGCGGAGCGCGGGCACCAGCACGAAAATTCCCCAGAGTCCATACACCACGCTCGGGATGGCGGCGAGCAATCCGATGAGAAAGGCTACCGGCTGGCGGACCGCGCGGG
>DATFQK010000245.1:0-14141 GCA_035264345.1 Gemmatimonadales bacterium
TGATGGCCATCGAAAAACGGTGGCCCGGCCCGGCTGCTCGGGGCCATATCGCAACCAAGAAGCCGGTGCCAGCGACACCCACCCGGAAGCCACAGACGGTCGGGTGAATCAGCGGGGCAGGCGGGCGGAATCGAATCTACCGCCTCGCTGCCCCGCCTCCCCGCTGCCCCGCGTTGCTAATCGACACCCATTGCCACCTGGCGGATTCGGCCTACGCTCCGGATCTCCCCCAGGTACTGGAGCGGGCCTGGGCCGCCGGAGTTGCCCGGATCGTGGTAATCGGCGAGTCACGCGAGCGGGCAGAAGCGGCGCTGGCAATGGCCACGGTAGAGCCGAGGCTGGCCGCCACTGCCGGCGTTCACCCCCACGACGCCCACTCCTGGAGCGCAGATTCGGAGCAATGGCTCCGGGAGCTGCTGCAGGACCCGCGCATCGTGGCTCTGGGGGAGATCGGCCTCGATTTCCATTACGATCATTCTCCTCGCTCACTGCAGCACCGGGCGTTTGAGGCCCAGCTCGCCCTGGCCGCCGAGGCAAAGAAGCCGGCAATTATTCACGCGAGAGAAGCGGATGACGATGTCGCCGCTATTCTGGCGGCCCATCCCGACGTGCCGGTGGTCCTGCACTCCTTCAGCAGCGGTATGGCGCTCTTGCGAGCGGGGCTGGTCCTCCGCCACTATGTGTCGTTCAGCGGGATGGTCACCTTCAAGAACTGGCAACTGGACGACGCCATTCTCGAGACCCCGATGGACCGGCTGCTGCTCGAGACCGACGGTCCTTATCTGGCTCCGGTTCCGCATCGGGGGAAGCGCAACGAGCCGGGCTTTGTGCGGCACGTCGCGGAGCGGATCGCGCTGGTTCGCGAGATGCCGGTTGAGCAATTGATTCAGGCGACCGGCGAGAACGCGCGCCGGGTATTTCAACTGCAGGCCTCCGCTCCCGACTCCTGACTGCGAGCTTCCAGTGACAGCTACGCTGACTCCGGTTCCCTCCGACATTGCCATTGCGCAGGCGGCAAAGCTCCGGCCGATCGCCGAAGTAGCCGCGGAGGCCGGTCTCGGACCCGACGAAATCCTGCCCTACGGTCGGTACAAGGCCAAGATCAGCGCCGAAGCAATTGCGCGGAGAAAGCCGAAGGGTCGTCTCGTTCTGGTCACCGGGATCAATCCGACGCCCGCGGGAGAAGGCAAGAGCACCGTCACCGTGGGCGTAAGCCAGGCGCTGCGCCGCCTCGGGAAGAAGGTGATCGTCTGTATTCGGGAGCCGAGCTTAGGGCCAGTATTTGGAGTTAAGGGCGGTGCGGCCGGCGGGGGCTACGCTCAAGTGGTTCCCATGGACGAGATCAACCTCCATTTCACCGGCGATTTCCACGCGATTACCTCCGCACACAACCTGTTGTCCGCCATGCTGGACAATCACCTCCATCAGGGGAATGCCCTGGGACTGGACCCCAGGCGCATCACCTGGCCCCGCACCATGGACATGAACGACCGGGCGCTGCGATCCCTGGTAATCAGCCTCGGCGGCATCAACGCGGGCCCGGTGCGGGAGGAACGGTTCGTGATCGTGCCCGGGAGCGAAATCATGGCGATCCTGGCTCTGGCCACCGATCTGTCCGACCTCGAGGCGCGAATCGGGCGGATCATCGTGGGGCTCACCCGCGATCGCAAGCCGGTCACCGCCTCCGACCTCAAGGCCTCGGGTGCGATGACGCTTCTGCTGAAGGACGCGATCCTGCCCAATCTGGTGCAGACCTTGGAGGGCGGGCCGGCACTGGTGCACTGTGGGCCATTCGGGAACATCGCGCATGGCTGCAATTCCATCGTCGCCACCAGGCTGGGGCTCTCACTGGGAGACCTGGTGCTCACTGAAGCCGGCTTCGGCGCGGATCTCGGCGCCGAAAAATTCTTCGATATCAAGGCGCGAATGGGTCAGCTCAAGCCCGAGGTTGCAGTGGTGGTAGCCACGGTGCGGGCGCTCAAGATGAACGGCGGAGTCAAAAAGGAAGCGTTGGCAAAGGAGGATGTCCCGGCGCTCAAGCGAGGTATCGTCAATCTCGAGGCGCATGTCAAAAACGTCCAGAAGTTCGGCGTGCCGGTGGTTGTAGCGCTCAATCGCTTCACCTCGGATACTCAGGAGGAGCTGCAAACGGTACTCGATACCGCAAAAGGTTGGGGAGCCCGGGCCGCCCTGAGTGAGGTCTGGGGCAAGGGCGGGGAAGGAGGCGAAGCGGTGGCGCGGGAGATCCTCGCTGTGTTGGATGAAAAGAAGAGCGCTTTCAAGCCACTATACGATGTCGCGCGGCCGATCAAGGAGAAGATCGAAACCATCGCCCGCGAAATTTATGGAGCGGGTGGCGTGGACTATACCTCGGCGGCCGAGAAGAACATCGCCCAATGTGAGTCCATGGGGATGGGCCAGACTCCGGTGTGCATTGCCAAGACCCAGTATTCGTTCAGTGACGATCCCGCGAAGCTGGGACGCCCCACCGGCTTCCGGCTCACCATTCGCGACGTGTACCCATCGGCGGGTGCCGGCTTCGTCGTCGCCCTCGCGGGCGACATAATGACCATGCCGGGTCTGCCCAAGGTTCCCGCCGCCGAATCCATCCGGGTGTTGCCCGATGGAGCCATCGAAGGACTATTCTGATGCCGCTCGACTTCGTCAGCACGGCGGGAGCCCCCCGGGCGATAGGACCCTACAGTCAGGGCGTTATCGCCAACGGCTTTCTGTTTACCGCCGGCCAGGTGGCACTCGATCCGGGGAAGGGTGAGCTCGTCCCAGGCGGGATCACGGAACAGACGACGCGTGCCCTGGAGAACCTCCGCGCCATCTTGAAGGAAGCGGGGACCGATTTCTCCCAGGTCGTGAAGACCACGGTCTTTCTGGTTGACATGGCGGATTTCGCACCGATGAACGAGATCTATGGCAGAGCGTTCGGGCAGCACCGCCCGGCCAGATCAACGGTGGCCGTCGCCGCTCTTCCGCGTGGGGCCAGAGTCGAGATCGAGGTGATCGCAACGCTGAACAGTGAACGGTAAACAGTGAACGGAATGGGGTCCGCGCGCCGGAATAACCCCTTCAGCGTTCCCCGTTTGCCGTTCACCGCTAAAGACGGGAGCGGATCGGGCCTGGTGGTTCGGCCGGTCTTCAAAACCGCGATGGAGGCGCCCTCGGCGGCTCCGGTGGGTTCGATTCCCACACGCTCCCGCCACCTTTGCCGGGCAATACTCGTTTTCCTTGCCCTCCTCATTCCACTGACAACCACTCAGCTTGCCTCCCAGGCGCAGCCCCGTCCCGCACAGCCCGCCCCCGTGCCAGCTCGAACCTCAGCTGCGCCGGATTCGCTGACTCGGGGCTACATCAGTCCGTCCGCCGCGCTGTGGCGTTCGCTGCTGTTGCCCGGCTGGGGTCAGGCCCGTCTCAACCGGAAGCTCACGGCGGGGCTGTTTATCGCCTGGGAGGGCGTCACTCTGGGCATGAGTCTCAAGACCCTGCACGAACTGGACTATCTGCGGCGGACTAATTCGGGGAGGGCGGATGACAAGCGCCAGGAGCATGAAGACTGGCTGGTGCTGCTGGGCTTCAATCATGTTCTTGCCGGACTCGAGGCCTACATCTCAGCTCATCTGGCAGATTTTCCCGGCGACCTCCACCTGGAAGCCGTGCCGGGCGGAGCCGGAGCCGGTGTTTCTTTGCCGTTGAGGCTCCCATGAATCCGGCGCCGATCGGCATCTTCGATTCTGGTATCGGGGGTCTCACGGTTGCGCGGGCCATCTACGAGCGCCTGCCGCAGGAGTCCACCATCTACTTTGGCGACACCGCCCGGGTGCCTTACGGCCCCAAGTCGCCGGAGACCGTGAAGCGCTACAGCCTGGAGATCCTTCACTGGCTGCTGAGCCAGGGAGTCAAGGCCGTGGTGGTGGCCTGTAATACCAGCACGGCGCACGCGCTCCGCACTTTGCAGGAGGCTACCCCCGTACCGGTGCTGGGGGTGATCAAACCGGGTGCTCGCGCTGCCGTCGCTGCGGGCGACGGCGGGCCGATCGGCGTAATCGGCACCGCCGGCACCATTACGAGTGATGCCTACAACCGGGCCATTCAGGCGCTCGCCCCCGGCATTCCAGTGGTGCAGCGGGCCTGCCCGCTCTTCGTTCCTTTTGTCGAGGAAGGATGGTTCGATCATCCTGCGACCGAGCTGGTGGCCGCCGACTATCTCCGCGAGCTGAGACAGGCCTGTGTTCGCGCCCTGGTGCTGGGGTGCACCCATTATCCCTTGCTCAAGCCCCTCCTGCAGCGAGTGATGGGCCCCGAGGTGAAGCTGATCGACAGTGGTCAGGCCACTGCCGAGGCGCTGGAATCAATTCTGAAGAACAAGCAGCTGGAGGCAACGGCCGGCGCGGCCGTAGACCATCGATTTGTAGTGAGCGACGACGAAGCCAGATTTCGGCAGGTTGGCTCGCGCTTCATCGGAGAACGACTGGGAAGAGCCGAGGTGATGCCCCTGGGATGATCGGATTGCTAGCCGAGCACCGAGCTAAGACTGGGGATGAAAGGTGCAGAGCTCGGCGCCCGATTCCGTGGCCACGGCGTAGCGATGCCCATCGAACCACGCGCCGGGATTGAGGTACATCCGGCCAGGGGCCGGTTCGGACAGCATCGGTTGATGGGTATGCCCCATGACCAGCAGTCCGACTCCGGGCTCGGTTGAAAGAAGCCGTTCGGCCCAGGCCCGCTGGCGCGCAGCCGCTCGGGTTAACTTCGCTTCGTCCATGGTGTGATCGCCCAGAACGGGGCTCAGCATATCCACCAGCCGAAGACCGAAGTCGGGATGGAGCACGCGATATACCGCGGCAGTAGCGGGATGTTGAATCATCCGGTGGATCAGTTTGGCCTGCCAGCGGGGCTCAGCCAGTCCATCTCCGTGGATTGCAGTGACGGTCCGATCCCCGATCTGGAATGTTGCGCGATGCGGGTTGAAGCAGAGCCCCAGATCCCGCTCCCAAAAGTCGCGGTCCCAGCGGTCGTGATTTCCTCCAACCATCACGATGGGCACTCGACGCCGAAGCCGGGCGAGTGCCGCGGCCACGTGAAAGCCGCGCCGGGGAATGACCCGTGAGTAGGTAAACCAGAAATCGAAGAGATCGCCGTTGATCAGCAGACAATCGCCCAGCCCAGGCACCGCGTCGAAGAATTCGAGCAGTGCCTGCTCGGCACCCCGTGGTGCAACTCCGAGGTGGGCGTCAGACACGATCACGAGGGTACGGCCCAGCACGGCGCCAAAGATGGACTCCCCCATACCCCGGTGCAACCGGCTCCTCGTCCGGTGCGTGTCAGCCCCAATGTTCCGAACGTCTAACCCCTGAGGCTGCCATGCCCAGCACGGTTCCCTCGATCTCCGAGACCACCGTACGGGTCAACTATTCCGAGACCGATCAGATGGGCGTGGTCTACCATGCCCGCTATCTGGTCTGGCTCGACGTCGCCCGTTGCGAGCACCTGCGGCTGAGCGGGATGAGTTATCGTGAGCTGGAGCAGGCTGGCCTGCGACTCGCCGTCAGCGAGCTCGCCATCAGGTACCGCCAACCCGCCCGCTACGACGACCTCATCCGCATTCGATGCTGGGTGCGCGAAGTGGCTTCACGGCGGGTGGATTTCGGCTACGCCGTCGAACACGCCAAGGATGAACGTTTGCTGGCAACAGCGTCTACCCGGCTACTCGCCCTGGATACTGGAATGGCGCTGGCCCGTCTACCGGAGCAGGTTCGTCAGGTTCTACATCCCATCCCGGACCCGATCAGGCTGGCATGATGAGACAACTCTGCGGCTTGGTCCTCTTGAGCGGAATGCTCTTGGCCCCGCCTCGCTTGACAGCTCAGGATGAAGCCGTGGTCGAGCAGCTGGCGCCGGTGCTCGCCGCCGAGGACGCTCGCGACTGGCAACCGGATCTCTTTCAACGAGCGCTGCTGGCCCCCGACTCTCTGGTCCGCCGCACCGCCGCCCTCGCTGCCGGCCGGATCGGGGATCTCCGAGCGACGCCGCTCCTGCTGCGGGTGTTGGACCAACCTGATTCCACGGTTCGGGTCGCCGCCGCCTTTGCCTTGGGTCTGCTGGGTGATTCGACTGCGGTCGAGCCACTGATCCAGCGGTTGACCGGCCTGCCGCCGCTGGATACCGCCACCGCAAACGAGGCGGTCACCGCACTGGCAAAGATTGGAGGAAAGCGAACCGCGGACTTCTTTGCCTCCGCACTGGGCGGGAAGATCGCGCTGAGCCAAGCCGATCCGTCTCCCGCCCTGGGGCAGATGTTGCTGGAGAGCTGGCGGCTGGGGCAGGACGCACAGGCCGCGTCGCTCCTGCCCTTTGCCGACGATACCGTTCGGGAGGTTCAGTGGCGTGCCCTTTATTCGCTCGGTCGATTGCGTTCGCCTGAGGCAGGCAATCATCTGATGGTTGCTTTGCGCGCCGAATATGCCGAGACCAGGGCCACGGCTGCCAGGGCATTGACTCGGGAGTACGCCCGGGCAGCCAAGCTCGCGCCCGCAACAGTCTCCCGCTTGCTGGCCCGGGCAGTGGACGATCAGGATCCCGGTGTCCGGGTCAACGCGCTGCGCGCGCTCGGCACGTATCACGACTCTCTGCTGGCCGCTCCGGTTGCTTCCAAGGTCGAAGATCCGGACCTGAATGTCCGGGTTCAGGCGACTTCCAGCCTGGGAGATCTGGGCGGTTCGGTTGCGGCCGCCACCTTGCGGCGTCTCGTCCAGTCGAAGTCAGGGTTTGCGGTTCGCCGCGAAGCGCTGCTGGGACTGGCGCGAATCGATCCAGCAGGATTCGCGACAGTAGCTGAACCGTGGAAATCGAATGCTGACTGGAGAGCCCGTGCGGCTGCCGCCGAGGGGTGGGCCCGTGGGGGCCACAGGGGAACGCCCGCATTTCTCTCTGATCGAGACGGCCGGGTCATCGCGAGCGGGCTTCAGGCCTGGGCTGACACAGTTGCGGGGCCCGAGCCCGCGCTCATCGCGGCGGCCCGCCGGCTACTCGGCCATGCCGACGCCGCGGTTCGCAGTGTCTCCGCCGATGCTCTAGCCCGAGCAGCCACACCGGCCGATATCACCCCCCTAGTTCAGCTGTACACCCGCTCCCTCCGCGACTCGTTTCCCGAGGCCTCGTTATCCGCACTGGGGGCTCTCATGGCCATTTCAAAAAGCGGTGGTGCCGCGGGCTCGCAAATCGACCGCGAATTTCTCGCCGCAGTGCCGCGTCCCGCGAACTACCTGTTGCGCCGTTGGGCTGAGGCCAACTGGCCTGAGGCGGCGGAGCGGTGGGGTTCAGCCTATCCGCTCTCCACCGGACGTACCCTGCAGGACTATCGCGAGCTGACCCGGCAATTCATCCTGGCCCCGGACTCCTTGGCGAGGCCGCACGTGTTTATAGAGACGGAGCAACGCGGTGCGCTGGAGGTGGAGCTGTTCGGCCCCGAGGCGCCCATGACGGTGGCCAACTTCCTCCGTCTCCTGGATCGCCGATTCTTCGACGGCAACCGATGGCATCGGGTGGTGCCGAATTTCGTGGTGCAAGACGGCGATCCGCGGGGTGATGGTTTCGGCGGGCCGGGCGGCTCCATACGGGACGAGATCAACCGCAGTCGGTATGGTGCCAAGCCGATGCTGGGAATGGCCCTGTCCGGTCCCGATACCGGGGCCAGTCAATGGTTCATCACGCTCTCCCCCCAACCCCATCTGGATGGGACGTACACGGTGTTCGGAAAAGTGGTGGGCAACTTCGGCCCGCTGTCGCGCATCAGCCAGGGCGACCTGATCCGGACGATCCATCGCTAGGCTAGAGAAAGTGCAATGATGGAGATGCAATCATGAGGCGTTTCTGCAAGGTCGCGATTTTGTCGTTCCTCCTGTCCATCTTCTCCGTGCCTGCAGAGGCCCAGTTCTTTGCCTTCGGCCAGAATAAAGTCCAGTATCGCCGGCTGAACTGGCGGGTCACTCGGGGGCCGCATGTAGACCTGTACTACTATCCTGCCGAGGCCGATCTGGTGCCTGCGGCGCTGGCGTATGCCGAAGCGAGTTACGACACGCTTTCCCTGCAATTCGGCCACGCGGTTGGCGCCCGCATCCCGCTGATCGTCTATGCATCCCATACCGACTTCGAGCAGACCAACATTCTGCCATTTACCCCACCCGAAGGACTCCTCGGTGCCACCGATTTCCTGAAACGAAGGGTATCGCTGCCGTTTCGGGGCAACTTCGCCGAATTCCGACACACCCTGCGGCACGAGATGGTCCACGTCTTTCAGCTGGATATGCAGTCGGAGAGCTATTACCAGGCTCCCCGTGCCCGGCGCTTTGGATTCCCATTGTGGTGGAGCGAAGGGCTGGCGGAGCTCTGGTCCGGAGGGGAGGACGCACGGGACTACATGGTCCTCAGGGATCTCACGCTCAGCGGAAGGCTGCCTCAGTTCAAGCAGCTGACCTACTTCACCGGCGGTATCGTCTATCCGATCGGCGGCAAGATTCACCGTTGGCTGGCCGACACCTACGGGGACTGGCGGGCCGCCCTGATGTACAAGGAGCTGAACCAGCACGACAACTTTGAGGAGGCCATTCGTGCCGTCTATGGCCGGTCGCTGGATCAGCTCAGCGAGGAATTTCAACTCGCCATGCGCCGGACCTTTTACCCCTCGGTCAATAGCCTTGCTCCCTTAGACGTAGTCGGGCGGGAGATCAGCCGGCTCGCGGTCAAGCCGGCATTCATTCCTGATTCCACTGGCGAGCACCCGGGAGAAGTGGCCTACGTCTCTCCCGCCACGGGATACCTGAGTGTCTACCGAAAGGCTGTGGACGGGGGCCGGGCGCGGAAGGTCGTCACCGCCGGCCGCTCAGCCGAGCTTGAGGCGTTTCACCCCTTCGACTCTCGGATGGATGCCTCCCGCGCAGGTTACCTCTTGTTCACCGCGCGCTATGGCGACCGGGACGCCCTGGTCGTGTGGGATCTCAATCGAGGAAAGGTGGTCGGGCGCTACCAGTTCGAGCGCCTGGTCTCGATTCTTTCGCCCATGTGGATGCGCGATGGACGGAGCATCGTGTTCAGCGGCCTGTCCGAAAGCGGGGTGTCCGATCTCTATCGGGTACACCTGCCGAAAGGAAAGCTGGAGCCGCTCACCCGCGACCATTACCAGGACCTGGATCCCAGCCCGGCGCCGGATGGCCGCCGACTGGTCTTTGCGTCGGACCGGACAGCAGATGGGCTCGAAGGGGCGGTCAATCTTTTCATTCTCGACCTGGTTACCGGAGATGTTACGCAGCTCACCCGGGGGCACTGGGTCGATGAGGCCCCAACCTGGGGACCCGATGGTCGGATCTACTTCACGTCGGATCGGGACGGCATACTGAACGTCTTCTCCTCGGACAGCCTCGGAAACGGACGGCGGGAAACCAGCGCCTGGAGCGGTGCATTCGATGGGGTACCGTTGCCCGATGGCGGTGGGCTGCTGGTAGGAGGATTCCACGATCTGAGCTGGAACCTGTACCGATACCCGGTTGATTCCGCCGCGCACGAAGATCGCTTCGTGCTGGATTCGGGTCCGCCACCAGAGCAGTGGGCCTGGACCAGCGGCAGCCGCAAGCCCACAGCTAAGGTGGTGGGAGAGCCGTACCGTCGACGGCTCACCCTCGATTTCGCAGCCGGGGGAGCCGCGTTTGTCCCGGGGTACGGCGGAGCGCAGGGACTCTCGTTTCTCATGAGCGATCTGCTGAGCGACAACCTCGTGTATGGCAGCATCGGGTCTTTCCAGGGCCGCCGGCTAGGCAGTGTGTTCGCGAACATCAGCGCCAGCGCGATCTACGTGAACCAGCAGCGGCGGCTCAATTGGGGACTGGGCGCGTTTCGCACCAGAAGTCGGAACTACGAGGGCGACCTGGTGGTGGCCTATGAAGAGCTGGCTTACGGGGCACTCGGTCTTCTCCGGTATCCCTTGAGCCGCTTCAGTCGAGTGGAGGGCACTGCCGTCCTGGAGCATTCGGACCGGGTGGACTTTACCCTGACGGTAGACGAGCCGCGGCGGGTCGGCTGGATCGCATCGAATTATCTAAGCTTCGTGCACGACAACTCGCTCTGGATTCCTTCGGGCCCCATTGACGGAGGAAGGTTGAGCCTTACCGGGGGCATTTCCAGCGATTTCACCAACAGCCGCTTCGATAGCTACCTGTTGAGTGGGGACTGGCGCCGCTATCTCCGGCTGGGAACGCGGAGCGCCTACGCGATCCGGGCCTTTGGCTTCTACAGCGGTGGCGACCGCCCGCGGCGAGTCAACATCGGGGGTACCCTGGGTCTGCGCGGCTATCCTGAATTCGGGTATATCGTCGGAACTCGAGCCTACATGCTCAACCAGGAGCTCCGGTTTCCCCTCCTGACTCACCTGACCCTGGGAACCCCGCTGGGTGATATCGATTTCCCGGAGATTCAGGCGGGATTCTTTGGCGACGTGGGTAAGGCGCTTTTGCATGAGAATTCGGAGCGGGCGTTACTGGGCAGTTGGGGCATCAGCTTCCGCTTGGCCCTGGGTCCGTTCGCGGTGTTGCGGCTGGACGTGGGTCGCCGCTTCAGTGATGGCAACTTCCGGGGGTACAGTCTCGACCGGAGCCAGCGAGAGCCCAGCTTCGTGCATTTTTTCTTTGGCTATAACTATTGATGGGACAACGTGTTCGTGTTGACCTCCCCATTCTGCTCCTCTATCTTGGCTCGGCTCAGGTGGCCTGCCGGAAGGCACCTGAAGCAGTCGTTCCGGCTGGAGCACAGCCGACGAGTCTGGCCGAAGTCGCTCCCTGGGTCAGCGCCACTGTGCCAGCCGCTCATCAGGTCTACCGATTCAAGTGGCTGCTGCGGGATGAGCGGGGAAGTGCCGGAGGCCGCGGAGCGGTGCGAGTCGCTCCACCGGACTCAATGAGGTTCGATGTGGCGGGTCCATTCGGGAGCGGCGCTGCTTCCGCCGTTGTTGTCGGCGATCGGGCGCTGTGGACCGATCCGGCCGATGCCATTGCTCGACTGGTGCCGAACTACCCGCTCATGTGGGCCATGTTCGGCGTGGCACGGATGCCGTCTGAGAGCGTCACTGTACGCGCGCTGAGCACATCCTCGACTCAGGCTTGGCAATTCGACGGAGGACGGGATACGGTGGCGTACGCCAGGACCACCGGGGACTCGGGACGGCTGGTCGCGGAGGTCCACCAGGCCGGCAAGCTGCTGGGCCGCGCTGAAACGACGCTGGGGCCCGACGGAGCTCCGCTCAAGGCCAGGCTTACCGTCCCCAGCGGGCCTGCGCAGCTGGATCTTACGTTCCTCTCTACAACCCGGGACACCTTTGCGCCTGATATCTGGATTACTCGTAAGCCTTAGTAGTCTCCTCACCCTCGGATGCTATGGGTTTGCGGGTGGTGGCTTACCCCCTGCAATCAAGACGGTCGCGGTGCTTCCCTTCGACAATCAGACACCTGAGCCGACGCTGACCCAGGAAATTTCTCGGGCGGTTCGCGAAGCCGTCGAGCAGAGACTGGGGCTTCGACAGGCATCCGAGCCGCGGGCCGATGCCGTCGTCCGCGGTTCGATTACCCGCTACGAGCCTGACCTCCCGGTGGCCTATACTGGAGGCGACAGCACTGTGACGGTCACCCAACGGGAGCTCCAGATTACCGTTTCTGTTGAAATCCTCGATCAGCGGCAGGGCAAACCCCTTTGGCAGCGCAATGGACTTACGGTGCGCGGGAGCTACGAGCCGGGACGGGAGACCGATGGCAGGAGGAAAGCTCTGGACGATCTGGTAACGAACATCGTGGAAGGCGCCCAGTCGCAGTGGTGAGCCGCCCCGCGGCTCGCGCCTAGTGGTGCACGAGCTCTCCATTCCCGGCTTGTTCCTCACGCTGGCGGCCATACTGGTGGCTGCAAAGCTGATGGGCGAGCTGGCGGAACGGATAGGCCAGCCTGCGGTGCTCGGTGAGCTGCTCGCCGGGGTTCTTCTCGGCGGAAGCGTCCTCGGCGTCGTTCCAACTGCCGGGGCAGCCGGAGAGGTGGTGCACGTACTTGCGGAGCTGGGAGTCGTACTCCTTCTGTTCGAGATCGGGCTGGAAACAGACTTGCGGGAAATGTTTCGCGCGGGCCCCGCCTCACTGGCGGTTGCCAGCGTTGGGGTCGTGCTCCCGTTCCTGTTCGGATTCCTCTATTGGGCGTATGTGCCGCATGCCGTGAGTGGCGGCTCGGTGGATCTGACCATTGCTGCCATTTTCGTGGGCGCCACGCTGACGGCCACATCGGTCGGAATTACTGCCCGGGTTCTATCCGACCTCCGGCGGATGAATACCCTGGAAGCGCGGATCATCATCGGTGCCGCCGTCATCGACGATGTCTTCGGCCTCGTCATTCTGTCGCTGGTCTCGGGACTGGCCGCCGGGGCGACCATCGCACCTTGGAGCATCCTGCGTACCCTTGCCGTCGCGGTCGGCTTTCTCGTGGTAGCCGTTCTGGCAGGACGCTTCCTCGCGCCGCGGCTCTTCGATCTCGTCGTCCGGATGCGGGTCCGCTACGTGCTCCTGGTGGCGGCCATCGCGTTCGTGCTCGGACTGTCGGCGGTCGCCGCAACGGCCGGATCAGCTCTCATCATCGGCGCCTTTGCCGCCGGTTTAATCCTGTCGGGCACCAATCAGTTCGACACCATCGAGCGCGAGGTCCGGCCGGTGGGCTCGATATTCACTCCCATTTTCTTCGTGAGTGTCGGTGCTTCGGTCAACGTGCGGCTGCTCGATCCTACCCGGGAAGGGGCCACGGGTCTGCTTGGAGTAGCGGCGATACTGACCCTCCTGGCCATTGTGGGTAAGGTCGCTGCCGGCTGGGCGGCACCCTGGGCTCACTTTCGACGACTCGTGGTGGGCGTCGGGATGATTCCGCGGGGAGAGGTCGGATTGATCTTTGCGGATATTGGAAGGCGGGCGGGCATTTTGAATGAAGCTGTGTTCGGCGCCATTCTGCTCATGATTATGGCTACGACCTTTGTTGCGCCGCCCGGTCTCAAGCTGCTCTTCGGTGCCCGGACGCCTGATCAACCGGTATGATCGACACCCGGAATAAAGCTATGAGCTTGACCGAGGCTCTGACCTGGCGAGCTCGGGAGCAAGGCCCGGTGGTCTTCACCAACGGGGTCTTCGACCTGCTGCACCCCGGCCATGTGGAGCTGCTCGAAGCTGCCCGCCGAGAAGGGAGCGCGCTGATTGTGGGGGTGAACAGCGACGAGTCGGTGAGGCAGCTGGGAAAAGGGCGCGATCGGCCACTCAACGGTGAGGCGGCGCGGGCCCGGGTCTTGGCTGGGTTGGCCGCGGTGGATTGTGTCGTGCTGTTCGATGAGGACACCCCGCTCGAACTGATTCAACAGCTTGCCCCCGATGTCCTGGTAAAGGGGGCGGATTATGTCCGCAGCGCCATCGTCGGAGCCGATCTGGTAGAATCACGGGGTGGCCGGGTAGTGCGAGTCCCCCTGGTCAGCGGCTTCTCCACCTCTGCTATTGTGGAACGTCTTCGTGCCTCGACCTGACGGCCGTGCCCCGGATCAACTGCGCCCGCTCGTGCTGGAGAGACGAGCCAACCCCTACGCCGAGGGGAGCTGCCTGATTCGTATGGGCGGCACGCTGGTCCATTGCACCGCCAGTGTTGAAACCGGGGTACCCGGCTTCAAGAAGGGAACTGGTGAGGGGTGGGTCACCGCGGAATACGCCATGCTTCCGCGGGCCACTGCGGAACGCACCTCCCGCGAGCGCAACGGCCCCGGAGGCCGGACCCAGGAGATTCAGCGTCTGATCGGACGCTCCCTCCGGGCGGCCATGTCCACCATGAGCTTTGGCGAGTTCACCATACGGGTGGATTGTGACGTGCTCCAGGCCGATGGCGGGACGCGCACTGCTTCGATTACTGGAGGCTGTGTGGCGTTGGCCGACGCCTGCGCCTGGCTGGCGGAACGAACCGGACAGCCGTCACCCTTCGGCAAGCTGGTGGCTGCCGTTTCGGTCGGCCTGATCGCAGGGGAAATTCGGCTCGACCTGGCCTATGCTGAGGATAAGGATGCGGGGGTGGATGCGAACATCGTGATG
>DATFQK010000246.1:0-2802 GCA_035264345.1 Gemmatimonadales bacterium
CCGGTTCAAATCCGGGCGCCCCGATTCATTTAGCCAAACGCCCCATGCACCTAAGTGTATGGGCGTCCTCGTAGGAGCAGCAGAATCGCCACTCTCTCGACGGTGTTCCTCCCCTAGACAGTAGCTCTCGAACACCATCGGCGAGTAGTGGTAGTCACAGCGCATTGTAAGTACGTTCTCCATTCTCGCGCAGGCTGATCGTGGGCAGCCGGAGGTCCTCACTGATCGACTTCCGTTGAAGCCGATCGCATGCGGTGCAACCTCGTGCGCGAGTGACTCCCATGCTACCCCTGATCGCTGCGTTTCTTCTCATCCTCACGGCCTGTGATACCCGTGATCCGATCACAGGCCCCGACGTATTCCCTCCTCCTGGTACTACAGCACCGCTCGCGATTCGCTATTCGGGCGGCATGCCCTATGGACTCTTTGTGCTCCCCACAGCTGAGTTGGGTAGCGACTTCAATGCGACGATGGTAAATGCCAGAGTCTGGCTCCGGAGGGGCAGTGTGCTGACGGAGCTGGCGGCAGCCAAGGCGAGAGGGGGCAAGGTCATCATGAATCTGACCGGCGGTCGCCTCAAGTACCTGGACGAGGATGGTCATTTCAGCCTGACGAAGTGGAAACATGCGGCGGATGCGTTCAGGACCATCGCGTTCACTTCCTATATTACCGACGGCACCATCATCGGTCATTACCTGATTCCGAACGATGCAACCAACTGGGGCGGCGTACCGGTTCCGCCGGCTACGGTGGAGGAGATGGCTAGATACAGCAAGCAGATCTGGCCCAGCATGGCGACCGTTGCCCGGACCGAGCCCACGTATCTCGCCCAGTGGTCGGGCAGCTTCCGTTACCTCGACGCTGCCTGGGCGCAGTATGCCGCTCGTAAAGGAGATCCCGTCGACTTCATTAAGCGGAATGTCACGGACGCGCAACGCAAGGGACTCGCGCTGGTCACCGGACTCAACATCCTGATGGGTGACTTTCGGGAGCCCATGAGCGCTTCAATGATCAAGTCGGCAGGATCGGCGCTGTTGAGCAGCTCGTATCCCTGCGCGTTCATCAGTTGGCAGTATGACGCCGACTATTTAGCGACCCCTGGTGTGAGAGACGCTCTCAGATACCTTCGCGGGAAGGCTCTACAGCGGACCTATAAGAGCTGTCGGAGCTAGGGGCGCATCTGGCACAAGAAGAAAGGGAGTTAGTCGCCTCACCCACCTAGCTCCCTTGCTGCTCTGGCAGTTCCGCCACTCGCTACTCGTCTACCTTTGTGTGGCCTGGTGCAGCGGCGGGGCAATGGCAACACCAGCCTCGGCTACGCCCGGGCGGCCACACCGAAGTGACTGAAGCAGGAGGCGGTGGTTTGGGGAGCGAAGTTAAGGTGATGGGCACTGTTGCGAGCTGCCCCGACTACTGTCTACAGTATGCAGAATACAGCCATACTGCCCCGCAATAATCTCAGTACCGACCTCGCCGCAGCGCTCCGGGCCATGATCGTCGACGGCCGGCTTCCGGCCGGTGAGCGAATCAACGAAGTGAGGCTCGCCCGGGAGCTTGGTGTCAGCCGTACACCCCTGCGCGAGGCCCTCAACCGGCTGGCCACTGAGGGCTCGCTCACCAGCACCGCCCGTATCGGCTACTTTGCCCGGCCCCTGACCGTCGAGGAATTCGAGCAGATCTACGATCTCCGACCCCTGCTCGACCCGGAGGCGCTTCGATTGGCCGGCGTTCCCTCGCCCGAACGCCTCCGCCGACTCGAAACCCTCAATCGGAAGTTCGTGGCGGCGCGCGACCCGGAAACGCTGATTGCCCGCGACGACGCCTGGCATCTCGAGCTGCTTGCCGCCTGCCCCAATCGTGTCCTCGTGGAATTCATCGAGAACATCATGCGGCGCACCCACCGCTACGAGCTGGCCTGGATGCGCGAAGCGCCCAACGTGGCCCGCTCGGGCGGAGGTCACGCCCGCGTAATCGCCGCGCTGCGCGCCGGCGATCTTGCCGCTGCCTGCGCCGCGCTCAAGCAAAACATGCAGGTTGCCCACGGACCCATCATCGAATGGCTGCGAGGGCGAGAGTTCCCTGGAAGGAGGGAACGCCGATGATTCAAAGCGTCAGAGTCGCCGTCACGATCATCGCATGCACGTTTCTCATTGCCGTGCCCGGCGGCGCACAGGATGGTGTCTGGACATCCGAGACCTTTTCCTCTCCCGGTTTGCAGTCCAACGCACTCGCCAGCTCATGAGTCCATCCTGACGGATTCCTTGGGAGCAGAGCCCTACGGCTGCTGTCCATCCGCGGATTCGACTCAGCGGTCCGGAGTCTTATCCTTGGCCCAGCTGGGAAACGCCGGCCGCTTAGCCACCTGTCTCGGCCCCTTCGCCAGCTCATTCATCAGAACCGACACGGCTTTTTCCAGCTGCGAATCGCGCCCCTTACGCCACGCCGCCGGCTCCAGGTCTACCTCGACGTCCGGCGCCACCCCCTTGTTTTCCACCGCGTATTCGCCCTCCGCCGTCCACAGCGCAATCCGCGGTGCGGTGACCAGACCTCCGTCCATGAGCGGGGGATACCCGCCGATCCCGACCAGCCCGCCCCAGGTGCGGGTCCCGATCAGCGGTCCGATCTTGAAACGGCGGAACAGCCAGGGCAGCTCGTCTCCGCCCGAGCCGGCGTATTCATTGATCAGCATCGCCTTAGGCCCATAGATCGCGCCGGCAGGAATCGGCACGTCCTCACCATAGCGCTGCGTCACCCAGTTGAACGGCGTGTCCCGGCCCAGATACTCCACCATGTAGTCAGCGA
>DATFQK010000247.1:0-5510 GCA_035264345.1 Gemmatimonadales bacterium
GGTCGATTTCCCGGCCAAGCTTCTCTCGCATTTCACGGATCATTGGTGCAACCAGGCGTAAAAAGGAATTGGCCCGGAGATGAGATCTCCAGGCTTGAGGAAACTCCGTTAAAAAGATACCATCGGCAGCAGCATGGCGGAATGCCACGCGTTTCCTTGACACCTTTGGGGGCCAAGGGTAAAGTGCTGCTGGCTCAGGCTTTTCCACTGACTTTGGTGGCTTCTTACGAACAGGATGAACGCGTAAATGTTGAGGACCGCTGCCTGGCGCTCCCGGTTGGTCACCGCGCTCTGCCTGCTCACTGTTGGGTTGGTCGGCTGTAGCCCGGAGCACTATCCCCAGACCACACTCCTCCCCCGTGGCGACTTTGCCCGCATTGCCGATGACCTGCTCGATACCACGGTCAAGTGGGCACTCCTCGTGTTCGTATTGGTCGAAGGAGTCTTGATCTATGCCATTTTCCGCTTTCGGGGCAAGCCGGGAGATCCGGAGCCGCACCAGACCCACGGCAACACCACGGTCGAGATTGTCTGGACCGTCATTCCTGCACTGATCCTCGCCGCCATCGCGGTGCCCACCGTTCGAGCCATTTTCCAAACCAACGCCACTCCGGCCAAGGATGCCCTCACCGTCGAGGTGGTGGGTCACCAGTGGTGGTGGGAGTTCCGGTACCCAGAATACAACCTCACCACGGCCAATGAGCTGCACATCCCCGTGGGTCGCACCGTCTCGCTGCGGATGGGCAGCGCCGACGTGCTTCACAGCTTCTGGGTTCCTCAGTTCGCGGCCAAGCGCGACGTCTTTGCCAATCGGGAGACCAGGCTCTGGTTCAAGGCCGAGGTTGAAGGGGAGTACCCTGCGCAGTGTGGTGAATTCTGCGGCATCCAACACGCCCGCATGGCGTACCGGATCAGGGCGCAAAAGCCCGAGGAGTTTCGGGCCTGGGTGGCGCACATGCAGACGTTGGGTCCCAAGCCTTCGGCCCAGTCCCCGAGCGCGCCGTCCAAGCCTGCAGCAACCCGGGCATCGGCTCAGGGCGTGAAGACAGCGAGCGCCGGCGGTACCGTTCAACACCCCGGTGGCGCACAGGGTCAGGCCCAGGGGACGCAATACGCCACCGGTAACCAGCTGTTCATGACCAAGGGCTGCGTGGGCTGCCATTCGCTTCAGGCTGTCAACGCTCCAAAGGGCATGGTAGGCCCGAATCTGGCCAACGTCGGCGCGCGCTCCTACATCGCCGCTGGCACACTCAAGAACACGGACGAGAATCTGGCCCGCTGGATCCGGAACCCCCAGGCTATAAAGAAGGGGGTCCTCATGCCCAACCTCGGCGTGAGCGAGACCGAGGCGCAGGCTCTCGTCGCGTTCCTTCGGGCCCATCAATAAGAGACCGCTCCATCTGACCTCACTGATGACAAGGTTCGTATGGCAACCAGGGTTCTAGATCAGCATCAGGTGCAGACAGCTGCGGGGTACGGTGAAAAGACCGGACTCTGGAGCTGGATCACCACGGTCGACCACAAGCGTATCGGGGTGCTGTATGGAGCAACGGCATTCCTGTTCTTCCTGCTCGGCGGCATCGAGGCCCTGCTGATCAGGATCCAGCTGGGCAGTCCCGATAACACCTTCCTCTCGCCGGAGAGGTACAACGAGCTGTTCACGATGCATGGCACGACCATGATCTTCCTCGCGATCATGCCGCTCTCGGCCATGTTCTTCAACTATATGATCCCGCTCCAGATTGGGGCTCGGGATGTCGCCTTCCCCCGGCTCAACGCATTCAGCTACTGGGTGTTCCTGCTGGGCGGTCTGTTCCTCAACATCAGCTGGTTGTTTAACGCAGCGCCGGATCAGGGATGGTTCGGCTACGCCAACCTGACCTCCCGGCAATACTCGCCCGGGATGAACGTCGACTTCTGGATGCTGGGCCTTCAGATCCTGGGCATCGCCTCCCTGGCAGCTGCGGTGAATTTCTTCGTTACCATCATCAACCTCCGGGCACCGGGCATGAAGCTGATGCGCATGCCCATGTTCGTGTGGATGAGCTTCATAACCCAGGTCCTGCTGCTGCTGGCGTTCCCGGTGATCACGGTGGCCCTGATCCTCCTCATGTTCGACCGCTTCTTCGGCACCCACTTCTTCGTGCCGTCGGGTGGGGGCGATCCGATCCTGTGGCAACACCTCTTCTGGATCTTTGGACATCCGGAGGTGTACATCCTGATCCTGCCGGCTTTCGGCATCATCTCCGAAGTCCTGCCAGTCTTTTCACGGAAGCCGCTCTTCGGCTATGCGGCTATGGTGTTCTCGGGCGTGTTCATCGCATTCCTGGGATTCGGGGTCTGGAGCCATCACATGTTCGCCACCGGGATGGGTCCGATTGCGGATACCTTCTTTGCCCTGACCACAATGTTGATCGCCATCCCCACCGGCGTGAAGATCTTCAACTGGATCGGCACCATGTGGGGCGGCTCGCTCCAGTTCCGTACCCCGATGCTGTTCGCTATCGGCTTCATCGCAATGTTCATCATCGGCGGGCTCTCTGGGGTCATGCACTCCGAACCGCCAGCCGACCTGCAGCAAACCGATACGTACTTCATCGTCGCCCACTTCCACTACGTCATGTTCGGTGGCAGCATCTTCGGCATCACTGCCGGAGCCTATTACTGGTGGCCCAAGATGTTCGGCCGGCTGCTGAACGAGGGATTGGGCAAGCTGCACTTCTGGCTCATGCTGATCGGCTTCAATGTGACGTTCTTTCCCATGCATTTCGTGGGCTTGCACGGTATGCCGCGGCGGACCTACACCTACCCGGCCGGACTGGGATTCGAGACGTTGAACCGGATCGAGACCGTAGGAGCGTTTATCCTCGGCCTCTCGTTCCTGGTGTTTCTCATCAATGTGGTGCAGACCTGGCGGAAGCCGAGGAACGCTCCGGCCGATCCGTGGAATGGGGCCACGCTGGAGTGGTCCATCCCGTCTCCGCCCCAGGAGTGGAACTTCGCCCAGATCCCGGTGGTGCACGGGCGCGATGCCTTGTGGGAGGTCAAACGAGAGCAGGGGAGAACGGCGCTTCCGGAGCCTGCCCGAGTGAGCGGCGCCGGCATCCATATGCCCAATCCGTCGTACTGGCCTCTCGTCAGCGCCATCGGCGTGACCGCCGTTTTCGCGTCGCTGATGGCATTGGGACACGACAAGGCTGGCGCCTGGCTGGTGGTGGCATCCGTGGCGCTGCTCTTTTTCGGGATATACCGCTGGGCCTTCGAGCCGGCCGGATGAAATAGGGTAAAGGAGAAGAAATTGACCGCAGTCGCGCACGACGTTCCCCACGGCCTTGAGCACGCCACCGCAACCGGGTTGGACAGCCGCAAGCTGGCCATTTGGACCTTTATCGGGTCCGAATGCATGTTCTTCGCTACCCTGATCTCCAACTACCTGGTCAATAAGGGGCGCAGCCTGGTCGGTCCCTTTCCCCATGAGCCGTGGACCTCGCCCTCGGGCGAGCACTTCAAGCCGATTCTCGAGATTCCGCTGGTCACCCTGGGTACCGCGCTGCTGCTGTTCAGCTCGCTCTTCGTGGTACTGGCCCTCAGTGGCGCGCAACGGGGCAGCCGGAAGGCGCTGGTCGGGTGGCTCGGCGCCACCATTTTCTGCGGGATATTCTTCGTGGGAATGCAGGTATACGAGTTCACCCACTTCGTGCACGAGGGACTCACCCTCAAGACCAACCTGTTCGGCGCGAGCTTCTACACGCTCACCGGATTCCACGGCACCCACGTGACCATCGGGGTCATTTGGCTGCTGACGCTCTGGATCCTTGGTCTCAGAGGAAAAATTCCGCCATCGAAGTCGCTGAATCTCGAGATGGCGGCGCTGTACTGGCATTTCGTGGACGTGGTCTGGATCATCATCTTTCCCGTGGTCTACCTCATCAAGTAAGGCGCACTATGGAAGCCCACGCTACGACCTCCGGCCACCAGGAACACGCGCACCCCCGGGCTGCGGTGTATGCCAAGGTGGGATTGATCCTCTTCGTGCTCACCGCGCTCGAGGTCGGCCTCTATGAGTTCACCTACGGCGAGCACGCCGGCCCCACCGCCTCCGCCATCCAGCCGTTCTTCGTTCCGCTGCTGCTCCTGATGTCGGCTGCCAAATTTGCCCTGGTGGCCATGTTTTACATGCACCTCAAGCAGGACAGCAAACTGTTCACCGGGATCTTTGTGTTTCCCCTGACCATCGCCGCTGTGATTATCGTAGGGCTCATGCTCCTCATGGCCTATCACATGTGGTTTGCCCGGACAGGGTGATCGTCGACGAACGACCTCGACCGACCGGGCCGTTCGACCCGAGCTGGTCGCTTCATCCCAGCGTCCTCATCGGCACCGGACTTCTCGGTGCCTTGTATTTTTACGGGATTGGCCCGCTCCGCCGCAGGTACGGCTGGGGACCGCCGGCTTCACTCGCCCAGATCCTCTCCTTCTGCACCGCGCTGACTCTGCTGCTGGTTTCCCTGAACGGACCGGTACACGAGCTCAGCGACTATTACCTGTTCTCCATCCATATGGTGCAGCACCTGGTGCTTACCCTGGTATTTCCGCCCCTGCTGCTCTATGGAATTCCGGGCTGGCTGATCCGGCCGATAGCGTTGCGCCCCGGGGTCTATCCCCTCGCTCGAACCCTGAGCCGCCCCTGGGTGGCGGCGCTGCTCTTCAGCGCCTCCATTCTGGTCTGGCATCTGCAGCCATTGTACGATCTGATGATGCGAAGCCACGAGGTGCACATCGGCACTCACCTCATGTTCATGGTGACGGCGACCATCATGTGGTGGCCGGTGATGAGCTCCATCCCCGAGCTCCGACGATTGTCTCCGCTGGCGGGGATTCTGTACCTGTTTCTGATCTGTCTGCCGATGCAGGTGGTTGGGGCGTTCATCACCTTTGCCGATGAGGTGCTCTACCCCTGGTACGTAGTGGCGCCGAGAACGTGGGGGCTGTCGCCGGTGGACGATCAGCGGCTGGGGGGATTGCTGATGTGGATCCCGGGGAACCTGTGGATCTTCGGTGCCATTGCCATCCTCTTCTTCCGCTGGTCGAAGGAGGACGCGTGAGGAGCTGGGAGCTGGGAGCTAGGAGCTGGGGCTAGCTGCGGGGCGATAAGGCCAGACATAACCAGCCCAGCAGAAAGGCCACGCCGCCAAGGGGCGTTATCGCACCAAGCCACCGGACACCGCTGAGCGCGAGAGCGTAGAGACTTCCCGAGAACAGCACCGTGCCCACCACGAATAGCCATCCCGATCGACTGGGCCAGGCACCGGGCCAGCGGCTTGCCGCCCAGGCCGCGGCCAACAATCCCAGTGCGTGAAACATCTGATATCGCGCGGCGGTCTCGAAGACGGCCAGGCTCTCGGGGCCGAGCCGGCTTCGGAGAGCGTGGGCGCCGAAGGCTCCGGCCGCTACGGAGAGCATTGCAGACAACGCACCCAAACTGAAGAAGACGCGCTCCATCAGCTCGC
>DATFQK010000248.1:0-7363 GCA_035264345.1 Gemmatimonadales bacterium
TTCCGCAAAGGCATACCGTTCCGCTGCAGCGTCTCCGGCGATTCGGGCAAAGCGATAGGCGAGCGCCGGCTCGCTCCCCCGGTCGGCGTGCCGGGCGATCTCTCGCGCCATCTCGCCACTGCCGGATGAGGTCGCCACCCGCTCGAGCGCAAGCGCCAGGCTTCGGTGGACCTCGCCCCGGCGGGCGTCGGTCAGTCGATCCCGGACCACGTGGGCAATGACCGGGTGAGCACAGCGGTACGAGCCCCCTTCCTCAACCAGAAGCCGCCGATCAACCAGGGCGTCGGCCACGCCGGCTGCGTGCAGTCGTGAGATGCCGTGCACATGAGAAAGCACCTCCGAGCGGCATCCCAACCCGGCCACTGCGACGGTCATGAGGATTTCCCGCAGCTGGTCGGGGAGTCGTTCGATCCGCTCCGCGATAACGTCGTGCACCGTCTGGGAGACGGGAAATTCCCTTCCCTGCTGGCTCATGGCCTGAGGGGAGACAGTCCACTCGCCGGTCTCCTCGTCCACCGCGAGCAGGCCCTGGGCGAACATGGTCTTCAGCAGCTCGATGACATAGAACGGGTTACCCGCGGTCACGCCATAGATCCGATTGGCAAACCGCCGGGCACCGGTAGGCGTGCTCACATGCCCCATCTCGTGAATCATCCGCCAGAGCTCTTCCTCCCTCAGCGGCTGAACTGAAATAGCCACGGCGTGAGACTTGGCCCGAAGTACCCGGCACAATCGCACCGAGGGTGCATCCCGCTCGACTTCGCCCGAGCTCAGAGTACCGAGCCAGAGCACCGGGGCTTCTTCGGTCCGCCGAACGAGGTACCGCAGCAGGTCGCAGCTCTCGCTGTCACACCACTGGATGTCATCAATAGAGACAACCAGCGGACGCTCCGCTGCCAGGGCGAGAATCACCTGGGCCACCCCCTCGAACAGTCGCCACGCGGAGGAGGAGTCCACCGGCGGCGATAGCTCAGGCAGAGAGGGGAACCGCTGCCGTACTTCCGGCTGCAGGCGAGCCACTTCGGCCAGCCACTCCGGGGACGCACCGGCCAGTCCCGACATGCTGAGCGCATCGCGCAGCAGCTCCATGACGGGCTCATAGGGAATGCCGGGTTTGGCATCGTAGCCGTGGCCCCGCAAGACACTGCCGGCATTGGCCACGGCCCAACGGAGAAACTCTTCCGCTAGACGCGATTTGCCGACACCGGCCTCCCCCTCGAGCAGCACGATCCTGCCCTGGCCTCGTTTCACCTCTTTCCAGGTTTCCAGCAGGGATCCCCACTCGTTCTCCCGCCCGATCAGCCTGGCCTCGAAGCTGGGCGCCCGGGCATACCACTCGTCCGAGATAGCACGAGCATTGATGGGAGAGACATCGGCTTCGACCCGACGAATCAGGTTGAGCAGCCCCCGGCTGGGCTCGCAGCCGGTCTCCTGAAGCAGAGTTGCTCGGTACTGCTGGTACCGCCCGAGCGCGGCGCCCCGGTCGCCGGCCAGATAGCGCGCCTCGATGGCCAGCCGCACCGCGTCATCGGAGAGCGGGTCACCAGTGAGCCAGCGGTCGGCGATCGCGATGGCGTCGCGCCAGCGCCACTGGCCCATGGCTTCCCGGGTCAGCGTGCTCAGGGCATCCTGATATTGATGCATGAGGCCGCGCCGAGTCTCGGCGGCCCACTCTTCGAATCGTGGCGAGTGACGAATCGAGAAACCCGAGAGGAAGCGCGGAATCTCTGTGGTGAGCGCTAGGGTCGGCTCCTGGGCCACTCGGCGGCGAAATTCGCACACCTCGCAATCGAGGGGGCCTTCCAGACCGACGCTCGCGCGAGTGATGCGGAGCAGCTCGCCTATCTGAGTCCGGAGGTGTTTCAGTGCCTGCCGGAGCGATGCCCGAGCCTCGTCATCGGATGACTCTCCCCAGAGGAGTCCGGCCAATTCCTCGCGAGTGTGAAGTCCGGATTCCAGTGCGAGATAGGTGAGGAGGGCGAGCGCCTTGGCGCTGGGCTGCGGCACCAGCCGGCCCGTGTCGGCACGGGCGAGTATTGGTGGACCGAGCAGAGTCAGGCAGACGTCTGCCACGGTAACGATCCTGAAGGGGAGGTTACAACTTGGAGTGGAAAACCGGGACGGGCAAGAGGGTTTTCACGATCGGTTCACGATTGGTCGTCAGATTGTGCTCTGGTTTCAACACCCGACCCAAGGAGGTCACATCATGTCAGGCAGCGACACCTTCCGAATCAGCCTTACCCCGGCGCAGAAGGAACAAGTCCGTAAGGCTACCGGGAAAGAGGCGGACACCATTGAGTTGAGCGTCGAAGAGCTGGAAGAGCGCATCGCGCCGATGACCCGGAGGGCACACCCGCTTTGAAATTCACGGAATTTTCACGGACCCCGTGAAGATTGTGCCATCGTTTCGCCATACCCCGTCACATCACGCTGAAAACCTTGGCTGGAGGGCATCATGGAAGACCAGAAGAATCAGTTCCGCATCGAGTTGACTCCGGAGCAGAAGAATCAGGTTCGCCACGCCACCGGCAAAGACGCCGAAGCGGTCGAACTCTCGGTAGAGGAGCTGGAAGAGCGGATCGCCCCCATGAAGCTGACTCGCAACCCAGGTAAGTAATCCTGGCTGGCCCGAGTCGAGGTACCGGCTCGGGCCCCCGCCGCCGGCCGGTCCGGACCTGAACGGGTCCGGGTCCGGCCGTCTGGTGCATATGGTTTTCGCGCTACAGCTTAGAACGTCCTCACAAGTCTCGATCCCATGCCTGACATCATCAGCTCCCCCGAAAGCTCCATTGAAGAGCTCCGGGATGAGGTAGCCCGCCTTCGACTGATCCACGCGATCGGCCTCGAGTTCAGCACCTCGCTGGATTTCGACGAGCTGCTTCCCCGGATCTTTCATCGGGTGCTGGAGGCGCTCGGCGCCGAGGGTGGCTCCCTCTGGATCGCTGAGGACGAGGAGCTCTGTTGCCGACTGGCCGAGGGGAGAGCCGGCAAGAAGCTGGTCGGCGCCCGGGTGCCGATCGGCACCGGGTTCGTGGGTGACGTGGCCCAGCGGCCCCGGACCACGATCGTGACCCGCGCCGTGGAAGACCCGCGCTACCAGCCGGCCCTCGACTCGGGAGAAGTCCTTGCCACCACCGTCATGGCTACGGCTATGGTATCCGGTGGTGTCACCGTCGGATCGATTCAGGTAGCCAACAAGCTGACCGGCGATGGCATCTTCGATCAGCACGACCGGGAGCTGCTCGAGGGACTTGCCGCCAGTGCGGCAGCTGCCCTCCGCAACGCGCAGCTCCACAGCGTCGAAAGCCGGGCTCGGGACCTGGCCGTCCTGGTGGAGATCAGCCGTGAGATCACCGCAACGCTCGATCTCGACCGAGTGCTCCGCTCAGTGGTGAATCTCGCCTCTCAGGCGCTCCCATTCGACCGCGGAGCAGTGGGTCTGTATCAGAAGGGTCAGTGCGAGATCCGCGCGGTGGCGGGCCAGGAGAAGGTGGACCAGGATGACCCCAAGCTGCAGGATCTGATAGCCCGGGCGGCGTGGGCGGCAGGTCACGGAGAGCAGCTCTATCTCTGCGAGCGGACCAACCCCGCCTCGGATGCCGAGCGAATGTTCGTCTCGATATTCGGGCAGGACCTGGAGTCGGACGGAGTCGAGAGCGGGCTCTACCTGCCGCTCAAGGATGAAGAGGGAATCGTCGGGGTTCTGGTCTTCGAGTCGGGCAAGCCTGACCTCGCCACCGACAGCCAGCTCGAAGTCGCGGCCATCCTGGCCAACCAGACCGCGGTCGCCCTTCGGAATGCCCAGCTCTACCATGAGGTGCCGATGGTAGACGCGCTGGGAGCGCTCGCGGCCAAGAAGAAGGCACTTCTTTCCCTGCCCCGCCGCAAGCTGCAGCTGTACCTCGCCGCTGCCTTTGTGGCCCTGGCTGCCTTGACCCTGTTCCGCTGGCCCCTTCGCGTATCCGGCAGCGGAGCCAGCTTCCGGCCGGCCGGCTACGCTCCGGTGCGAGCGCAGGTAGCCGGGGTGGTCGAGCGGCTGCTGGTTCACGAGGGCTCCACGGTCTCGCGCGGTGCGCCACTCGCGACGCTGCGCGCCACCGACCTCATGGCCGCGCGGGCGACCACGGGGGCAGCCCTGGAAGCGGCGGAGCGCTCCGCCGCCCTGGCAGCGAGCCGGGGCGATGCAGCGGAGCAGCGAATGCAGCAGATCCGCGGTGAATCACTGCGCCAGGAGCTGGCGTTGCTGGACGAGGAGGTAGCTCTCACCACGGTGAGAGCACCAACCGCGGGTATGGTACTCACGCCTCATGTCGGCGAGCAGGTCGGCAGCTCACTCGACGAAGGTGATCTGCTGCTGACACTGGGCCGAACCGACACGCTCGAGCTCGAGTTCGGGGTCGATCAAAGAGACATCGCCAGGGTGACGCCGGGGCAGACGACCCTGCTACGGGTGGACGCGCTGCCGCAGCGCACCTTCGACGCACGGGTGACCTCGGTCGGCCTCATTCCACTCGACAGCGGTTCCACGGTGCACTATCCGGTCCGGGCCATAGTGGCCAATCCCCAGGGTCTCTTGAAGCCGCAGATGGCGGCATACGCCAGAGTACTCACGTCACCGCAGAGCGCTCTCGATCGAGTGCTCCGAGGCCCGGGCCGGTGGCTCAGAGTATGGTGGTGGAAGGTGCGTCCGTGAGATACCTGCCGCTCGTGGCCGGCCTCCTGGCCTGTGGTCAACAGCCCAGATCCCATGCTCCGGCCAAGGGGACGGAAACCGCGTCGCTCGCCGCGCAGGCGCCGATCGTCGTCTCGGTCGACACAGTGACGCTTCAGGTTCCGCTCAGATTGCCGTCGCAACTCTACGTGGAGCACGATGCGGCGGTGTTCGCCCGATCTTCGGGCGTGGTCCAGTCCATTCTGGCCGATCTCGGTAGCCGGGTTCGAGCCGGACAACGGCTGGCGCAGCTGGAAACCACGGACCAGGAGATTGCGCTGTCTCAGGCGCGGGAAAAGTTCACCAGCGCCCAACAGACCGTCGAGCGGCAGCGGGCATTGAAGGTGGCGGGCGTCGTCACCCAGGCCGACTCCGAACGGATTGAGAGCGAATATCGCGAGGCAGTCCTCGATCTTCGGAAAGCCGAACGCGATCTCGATCTGACTCACATCACCGCACCATTTGCCGGGATGGTCACCGCCCGATCGGCGCGGATCCACCGGATGGTCAATTCAGGCGACTCGCTGTTTCGGATTACCGCGATGAGGCCGTTGCTTGCCGCTATTCGGGTACCCGAGGCCTCCGCCGGGGGAATCCGCATCGGAAGCTCGGCTGAGGTGGTGGGCCCGAACGGGGGAACCGTCTCTGCCCGGGTCATCCGAGCGTCGCCCGTGCTGGACGCGGGGAGCGGCACCCGTGAAATCATCTTGCAACTCGGGGAACAGGCTGCCGGCCTCACCCCGGGGAACAATGTCACCGTGCAGCTGGGCGCAACCCGGCGACAGATCGTGGTGGTACCCCGGACGGCGGTCGCGCAGGACGGCTATGCCCTGATCTGGGATAACGAGAAGACGATCCTTCGTCCGGTCACCATCGGCGCCGAGCTGGGCGACGGCAGGGTTGAGGTGGTGAGCGGGCTCGCTGCCGGAGAGAAAGTCGTCCGGACCGCGCAATGAGTAGCGGCCCCAAGCTTCGCGAAGATCTCGTGCTGGTGGAGCAGACCTACCGCGGAGAGCAGAGCTTCATCATAAAGGATCCGGAGAGCCGCAAGTACTATCGGTTCCGCCCGCTGGAGATCCGGGTGATGCAAGCTCTGGACGGCCAGCACACACCGGCAGCCGCGGCAGACCTGCTCCGGGCCAGCGGCGTCCCGGTATCCGCAGCCGCCGTGGAGAAGTTCGCCGCCAAACTGACCGGGATGGGGCTCTGCCAGAGGACGCTGGTCGAGCAATCGGTACTGCTGATGGAACGGCTCCGCGCAGAAAGGCGGCGGCGGCTGGGTCCGCGAGTGTTTCAGGGCGATATCTTCCGGATCAGGTGGTCGGCGGGTGATCCGGATGAGTTGCTGAACCGCTGGTTGCCGCGTCTGCGCTTCTGCTTCTCCCGCACATTCCTCGGCCTCTCGGTTGCGCTGTTCCTGGCCTATTTCGTAATCGTGGGTCTCAGGTGGCCGGAATTTTCCAGCGCACTGGCCGACCTCTACAGACTCAGAGTGGGGTTAGGTGATCTGGCGGTGCTGTGGGTAACCGGCACCGCCATTATCGTGGTCCACGAGCTGGGTCATGGCTTCACCTGCAAGTATTTCGGGGGCGAGGTGCATGAGATCGGTGCAATGCTGATCTACTTCGAGCCTGCGTTCTTCTGCAACGTGAATGACGCCTGGACCTTTCCGGAGCTACGCGCCCGGCTCTGGGTTACCGCAGCGGGTTCCTGGATTCAACTGGTACTCGCCAGCGTGGCGGCCATCATCTGGTGGGCCGCCAACCCGGGAACCCTGGTGTCGCAGGTGGCATTTGCCGCCGTTCTCATCGGCGGGCTCACCACGGTCCTGATGAACCTGAATCCGCTGATCCCGCTGGATGGCTACTATGCTCTGAGCGACTATCTCGAGGTTCCCAACTTGCGGCAACGCGCCGGGAGGCATCTTTCCTGGCTGATCAAGACGCGGGTGTTCCGTCTGGACCTGCCGGAACCTCCGGCCGACGAGCGGGAACGACGCATCTTCCTGATCTATGGCACCCTGGCGGCCGCGTACATCACCCTGATCCTGGCCTTCTGTGCCTTCAACACCTATGGCTGGCTCAGCCGCACGCTCGGCAGCATCGGAACCCTGATCTTCGCGGGTATGGTCTTGCTTGCCCTCCGGCGGCAGCTCCTGGCGGGGAAGGATTCGTTGGCAGCCCTATTTCACAAGCTGATCACGCGGCTGAGACCCGCCCGGGTTCGGTTACGGCTGCTCGCCGGCGCCGGCGTGGTGCTCATCCTGGGATGTCTGATCCCGTGGCCAATCACGGTCTCCGGCCCGTTCACCGTCTGGAGCGGAGCATTGCTTCCCCTGACCGCACCGGACAGTGGGATGGTCGGTCAGGTCAATGTTCGGGAGGGAAGCTGGGTGGAGACAGGGAGCACGCTGCTTCGGCTTCGCAGCTTCGGCCTGGAGCGGGAGGCGGTTGTGCTTCGTCGGACCGTCGATTCGCTGTCTCTGGCAATTGCCAGGGCCAGGGCTACCGACCGGTCTTCGGACGTGGCCCAGATGGAGGCTCTTCTGTCCGTCGACGCAGCCCGGCTGGCCGGGCTCGACGACCAAATCCGCGCTTTCAGCATACGGGCGGTAGGTTCCGGCAGAGTCCTCACTCCGCGGCCGGAAGAGCT
>DATFQK010000249.1:0-4886 GCA_035264345.1 Gemmatimonadales bacterium
CAGCTCGAGGCGGCGGTCGAGGAGCTGGGGCTGATCACCGGGCAGCGGGCGGTGGTGACCCGGGCCAAGAAGGCCATCGCAAACTTCGGTTTGCGAGCCGGGGTTCCGGTCGGCGCCACGGTGACGCTCCGGGGAGCGCGGATGTACGAGTTCCTCGATCGTTTCATCAATCTCGCGGTGCCCCGCATTCGTGACTTCCGCGGGCTGCCCAACCGGAGCTTCGATGGCCGGGGGAACTACACCTTCGGGATCAAGGAGCAGATGATCTTTCCGGAGATCGACTTCGACCGGGTCGAAAAGATTCACGGGATGGACATCACCCTGGTGACCTCGGCCGACCGGGATGACCTGGCGATGGGACTTCTGCGGGAACTCGGATGGCCGTTCCGGGGCGAGACACCGCAGCGGGTGGCGTGAGGAAAGTCGCGAGTCGCGAGTCATGAGTCGCGAGCGCGAGTAATTGTTGGAGTTCGAGACTCGTGACTCGAGACTCGTGACTAATCAGGAGAAGAAATGGCAAAGACAGCATGGATTGAGAGAGCCAAACGCACGCCGAAATTCAAGGTACGCTCGGTGCGCCGCTGCCAGCGGTGCGGCCGGTCCCGCGCCGTGCTGAGGAAGTTCGGTCTCTGCCGTATTTGTTTCCGTGAGCTCGCCCTGAAGGGGGAAATCCCGGGCGTGCGCAAGGCCAGCTGGTAAGAGGAAAGAGGAGTATGAATCTGACTGATCCCGTCGCGGATATGCTGACCCGGATCCGGAACGCCTGCTCCGCGGGCCACCGGCGCGTCGACATGCCGGTGTCCAAGCTGAAGAGTGAGGTTGCCCGGCTCCTGCGTGATAATCACTACATCGCGGACTTCAAGATCCTCGATGACGGCGCGCACGGTGTGCTGCGCCTGTATCTGAAATATCACAACGAGGCGCCGGTCATCCGTGAGCTTCGCCGGGTCTCTACCCCGGGACTTCGCCGCTACGTGAAGTGCCGCGAGCTGCCCCGGGTCAAGAACGGACTCGGCATGGCCATAGTCTCGACCCCGCGCGGGCTCATGACCGATCGCGAGGCCCGCAGCGCCAACCTCGGCGGCGAGCTGCTCGCCGTGGTGTGGTAGGAGGAGCCATGTCGCGTATTGGCAGAAAGCCGGTCACGGTACCCAAAGGCGTTACCCTCCAGTTGCAGGGGAACAGCGTGGCGGTAAAGGGCCCCCGGGGCGAGCTACGCCGCGAGCTCCATCCCGAGATGCAGCTGGCCTTCAGCAACGACCAGTTCACCGTTACCCGGCCCACCGAGGAAAAGCGGCACAAGGCGCTGCACGGCCTCACCCGCACCCTGGTGCAGAACATGGTGGAAGGGGTGTCCAAGGGCTTCAGCAAGAGCCTGGAGATCCAGGGTGTCGGATACAAGGCCGAGGCAAAACCGTATGGCGTGAACCTGATCGTGGGTTACTCGCATCCGGTGAAGTACGAGGCGCCCAAAGGCATCAAGATCTCGGTGGACAACAACACCATGGTCAAGATCGAAGGAGCCGATAAGGAGCTGGTGGGCCAGGTTGCGGCCGAGCTTCGCTCGGTCCGTCCACCCGAGCCTTACAAGGGGAAGGGCATTCGGTACGTGGGCGAGCAGGTGCGCCGCAAGGCCGGCAAGACGGGAGCCAAGTAACATGCGTACTATTCACGGACCGAAAACCCGGGCTCAGCTTCGCTATCGCCGCCATCTGCGGGTCCGCCGCAAGGTGAGCGGCACGGCGGAGCGTCCCCGCCTGGTGGTGTACCGCTCGCTCAAGCACATCTACGCCCAGCTGGTGAACGACGAGCTGGGAGTGACCCTTCTGGGCGTGAGCGATAACAGCGAGGGTCTGGAAGCCGATGGCGGTGGCAAGGTCGGCCGGGCCAAAGGGACGGGCAAGCTGCTGGCGCAGAAGGCCAAGGCAGCCGGGATCGGCAAGGTAGTCTTCGACCGAGCGGGTTATCGTTACCATGGTCGCGTGCAAGCCGTCGCCGACGGCGCGCGCGAGGGCGGATTGGAGTTCTAATGGCTGAAGAAACAGTAGGCGCTTCCAACCTCGAGGGCACCAGCCTGGAAGGCGGGGCTACCGTCGAAGGTCAAACCACCGCCGAGCGGCCCGCCGGATCCGAGCGTCCTCGACGCGGTGGACGGGGCGGCGAACGCGGCGACCGGGGCGGACGCGGTGGTCCGCGACGCGACCGGGGCGACCGCGACCGGCCCAGCGACCACGTCGAGAACGTGATCGCCATCAATCGAGTCGCCAAGGTGGTGAAGGGAGGGCGCCGTTTCTCCTTCAACGCGTTGGTGGCCGTGGGTGATGGAAAGGGGAAGGTTGGCATTGCCACCGGGAAGGCCAACGAGGTCTCCGAGGCGGTGCGTAAAGCCGTGGACGCGGCCAAGCGCTCGATGATCGAGTTGCCCCGGACCGGGTCTACCATCCCGCACGAGGTGGTGGGAGAACACGGAGCGGGCCGAGTACTGCTCAAGCCCGCCGCCACCGGAACCGGCGTCATTGCCGGCGGCCCGGTCCGGGCGGTGCTGGAGTGTGCCGGCATCACCGACATCCTCACCAAGAGCCTGGGCTCGACCAATCCGCACAACATGGTGCGGGCGACGATGCATGGTCTGGGAACGCTGGTTTCTGCCCGCCAGGTGGCCCGCGAGCGGGGCGTCGAGCTCGATCAGATCGCGTACAAGCCCCGGCAGGAGGGCTGAGCCATGGGACGCAACCCGGCAGTCGGCCGGCAGGGTCCGGCCCATCACGCGGCGGTAATCCCCACGGAAGATGCGGCAAGCACTCTGGCGGTAAAGCAAATCCGCTCTGAGATCGGGCACCCGGAAACCATGCGGCGGACGTTGCGTTCGCTGGGTCTCAACCATCACCAGCAGACGGTGCGGGTCCCGAACACGCAGTCGATCCGGGGCATGTTGGTCAAGGTGCGTCACCTCATCGAGGTGTCGCCGGCGCAGGAGAGCTGATGGCGGAAAAGAAGAGCGTGAAAGGCGGGGCAGCGGGGAAGCGGGGCAGTGCGGCGGGTAAGCGCACGGCTACTGCTGCGCGCTCGGCCCGGGCTGCGGCGCCTCAGGAGCGGCGGTTGACCCTGTCGACCTTGTCGCCGGCCGAAGGGTCGACCCAATCCCGTAAGCGCGTGGGGCGGGGACCGGGCTCGGGCCTGGGCAAGACCTCCGGCAAGGGCAACAAGGGCCATAAGGCTCGCACCGGCGGTGCCACCAACCCCGGGTTCGAGGGTGGGCAGATGCCGATGTATCGCCGGCTCCCCAAGCGGGGCTTCACCAATCCATTCCGGGTGGAGGCCCAGGTGGTGAACCTGCTGGACCTGAAGAAGGTGAGTGCGGCGGAGGTGAGTCCCGAAACGCTGTATTCGGCGGGTCTCATCGGGAAGCCGGACTCGCCCGTCAAGCTGCTGGGTACCGGGGACGCCGACCGGGCCTACACAGTCAGAGGCGTGGCCCTTTCCGCGCCGGCGCGCGCAAAGATCGAGGCAGCCGGCGGTACGATCGAGGCGTAAGTGTCAGCACCACGTGTTCCCAACCTCGCCATGGACGAGGAGCTGAAGCGCAAGCTCCTCTTCACCCTGCTTGCGCTGGTCATTTACCGCGTCGGCGCGCACATCGCGGCGCCCGGGGTGAACGTCACCGCCCTGGCCGACTTCATTCGGAATTCGGCGGCGGCGGGATTCTTCGGCTTGTACGATGCCCTGGGTGGCGGACTCTCCCGCGCGACGGTGTTCGCGCTGGGCATCATGCCCTACATCTCGGCCTCCATCATCTTCCAGCTGGCTGGGGGAGTCGCCCCGTCCATCGGCAAGATGCAGAAGGACGAAGAGGGCAAGAAGAAGATCACCCAGTGGACCCGGTATCTGACCGTGTTCATCTCGCTGTCCCAGGCCTACACCTTCGCGCTCTTCACTGAATCGATCCCCGGGGCGGTGCCGAGCCCCGGCCTCGGCTCACGGCTGATCATGGTGGTGACGCTCACCACCGGTGCCATCTTCGTGATGTGGCTGGGCGAGCAGATCACGGAGCGGGGCATCGGCAACGGCATGAGCCTCCTCATCACCTTCTCCATTCTGGAGCGACTCTGGCCGGGTACGCTGCAGCTGCTCCAGTTCATCCGGGGTGGGGTAGTGTCGCCGATCGGGGCCGTGGCTTTTCTCGCTATCCTGGTGGCAGTGGTAGCGGCTGTGGTGGGCATGACCATCGCTGCCCGGCGAATCCCCATCCAGATTCCGCGCAAGGTCATGGGCCGAGGGCGAATCCGCGAAGGCCAGAAGACCTTTATCCCGATCCGGCTGATCACCGCCGGCGTCATGCCGATCATCTTTGCCCAGACCATCATCATCGTCCCCGGCACGCTGGCCAGCTTCACCAAGAACCCAATCCTCACCGAGATCGCGAGCTTCTTCAATCCGGGCGATTTACCCTACGACCTCACGTTCGCCGTCCTGATCCTGATCTTCAGCTACTTCTACACGTCCATCATCTTCAATTCGGTGGACCTGGCGGAGAACCTGAAGAAGCAGGGAGCGTTCATTCCCGGGGTCAAGCCGGGCGCGAGCACCGCTGACTACATCGACTCGGTGCTGGCGCGGGTGACGCTGCCGGGCGGCCTCTTCCTGGCGCTGGTCGCACTGGTTCCGGTGCTGGTCTCGAAGTGGGTCGGGGTGCAGGCCCGGTTCGGCGGCACCTCCGTGCTGATCGTGGTCGGCGTGCTCCTCGACACCATCGCCCAAGTCGAGCAACACCGGACCTTGCGAAAGTACGACGGCTTCATGAAGACGGGACGGGTAAAGTTCCGCGGACGGCAGCAGCGGTATATGTAAGGTAGAAGGAGCTCGCTATGGGCTATGCGCTTTGGGCT
>DATFQK010000250.1:0-2746 GCA_035264345.1 Gemmatimonadales bacterium
TGGGACCGGCGGGCTACGGTGACGAGGGGGTCCAGCACGATGGTAGGCTGATAGAACGCGCCTACCAGACGCCGCAGGGTCCGCTGGCCCACCGCAGTGGGCAGGTTGAGCCCCGCCGCTTCGGCCTGCTCCATGAGGTCGGCAAAGGTGAGAATGGAATCCCGCGGGACGATCCGTTCCGTCTCGCCCCGGCGCAGGGCAATGGTCGGGCTGACCTCGCCCCGCATCACGCCGGCATCGGCCACGCCACGGGAGAGTGCCTCTGCCAGGAAATGCGTGCTCAGCTCCTGGATCTGCCGGCGATTGGTGGAGTCGGTAAGAAAGCGGGTTTCCTCCGGGCCCAAGCGCAGCCGGGCAGCAACCGCCTGGGCCACGGAGTCCGGCCCACCCCTCTCGGCGGCCTTGGCGAGATCGGCAAAGAAGCCGCGGGCGGCGACGAGCGAGGAATCGTAAGCCGTGGGGCTGAAGCGATAGACGGGCTGCGCGGTCAGGGCGCGGGATTCGCCTTCGCGTGCGATTTCCTCGGGTGACTTGCGCACCTCATACGCAAAGGGCGCCACCACTGATTGCTTGGAGATCTGGCCCACAGCCGGAACCGGAGTACCAATACCGATGAGCGGCGGAAAGGCGAGATAGGTAAGAAGGGCCACGGCCAGCAGCGGAGCCCAGCGCGCCAGGTGATACCGGGCGCGTTCCCGGAGCGTTGCCCCGCCCAGATTGACCCAGACTCGCGCGCTGGAACGTCGAGCCATCAGCCGCTCTGATCCTCCGCGTAAGCCTTGATGATCTCGCGCACGAGCCGGTGCCGCACCACGTCGGTCTCGTGCAGATAACAAAACGCGATCCCCTCGATGCCGGGGAGCACCCGCTCCACCTGGATCAGCCCGGAGTCCTCCCGCTGCGGCAGATCGATCTGGGTCTTGTCGCCGGTGACCACGGTGTTGCTATTCACGCCTAACCGGGTGAGGAACATCTTCATCTGGGCGCCGGTGGCGTTCTGCGCCTCATCCAGGATGATGAACGCGTCGGCCAGGGTACGCCCGCGCATGTAGGCCAGCGGAGCGATCTCGATGGTGCGGGTCTCCAGCGCTCGCTGCACCCGATCGTGCGGCATCATGTCTTCGAGGGCGTCATACAGCGGACGCAGATAGGGATCCACTTTGGCCTGCAGGTCGCCCGGCAGAAAGCCGAGCGACTCCCCGGCCTCCACCGCGGGCCGAGCCAGGATGATTCGCTTGACCCGTTTCCGGGCCAGCGCCTCGACTGCCTTGGCCACGGCGAGATAGGTCTTGCCGGTGCCGGCGGGCCCGATACCAACTACGATGTCGTGATTGCTGATGGCCTGGAGGTAGTCACGCTGACCCTGGGTCTTGGGCACGATAGCGCGGCGCAGCCCGGGGAGGACGATCTTCCCATCGGCCGTCTGGGCGGGGAGCTCGCCTGAGATGCCCTCGGCAGCCAGGCGGGACACGTCGTCGGTGGTGACCGGCTCCCCCATTCGGGCCAGGTCGAGCAAACCCTGGATAACCGGTCCCGCCCGCTCGATCTGGTCGGGAGTGCCCGAGAGGGTTACCGCCTCACCCCGAAGGGAGACTCGCACGCCCAGGGCGCGCTGGAGCTCGAGCAGGTTGCTGTCGTTGACGCCGGCGAACAGCAGGGGATCGGCCCCTTCGGCGGACAGCCTGGTCTGGATGTCGTCAGCCATAATTCCAAGGTAAGCGGTAAGCAGGGAGCGGTAAGCGGTAGCCGCTCACCTGCTCACCCTTACCGGTCACTCTTCGCCTCCAGGTGTAGGGCCTTCAGGTCCGCGGCATCAACCGGGCTCGGGGCTCCTTCGAACAGAGCTCGTTGCGCCGTCGTTTTGGGAAACGCAATGACATCGCGCAGAGATTCAGCCTGCGCCAGGAGCATGACGATCCGATCGAGACCAAAGGCAAAGCCACCGTGGGGAGGAGCCCCTGCCCTGAGTCCCTCCAGCAGAAATCCGAACCGCTGCTCCGCCTGTTGCTCGGGAATGCCGAGCAGGGAAAAGACTCGCCGCTGGAGGGAAGGATCGGCGATCCTGAGACTGCCACCACCCAGCTCGGTTCCATTCAATACCATGTCGTAGGCCAGCGCGCGCACCTGTTCGGGAGCTGACTCGAGTCGCGGCAGATCGTCCGGATGCGGAGCGGTGAATGGATGGTTCACCGAACTCAACGCTCCGGTTTTCGGATCGCGCTCGAACAGCGGAAAGTCGATGATCCAGACGAATCGATTCTGGCTCTCGTCGATCAGGTTGAGCCTGCTGGCTACCTCGCTCCTCACTCGGTCGAGCGCGGGGCTGGAGACGTGATCCGGCCCGGCCACCAGGAGCATCAAGTCTCCATCATGAAGCCCCAGACGACCGGTTGCATCGGTGGGGAGAAACTTGGCGGCCGGCCCCTCCAGGGCTCCGCCGGCGGCCTTGAGCCGCAATAGCCCGGCTGCCCCGAGCGCCTTGGCCGCGGCTTCGAACTCGTCGAGCTGCTTACGGGTGAGGGACGCACCACCGCTGACCTGGATTCCCCGCACCCGCCCGCCCGCGGCGATGGCGTTGCGGGTGACGGTAAAGTCGGCGCCACGGAAGACGTCGGTGGCATCGAAAATCTCCAGACCGTAGCGCAGATCCGGCTTGTCAGTGCCGTACTTCTCCATCGCGTCCGAGTGGCGGAGCCGGGGAATCGGCAGCGTCAGCTGGTGCCCCCCCTCGGCCCAGAGCGTCTGC
>DATFQK010000251.1:0-3490 GCA_035264345.1 Gemmatimonadales bacterium
CCCCGAGAAGACGATTCTCCGTACCAACCTGGAAGGCGCACGCGAGATCGCCCGGCAGATCCGGCTCCGGGACATCGGCGGGATCATCGTTTGCGACTTCATCGACATGGAGACCCGCTCCAACCGCGACAAAGTGCTGCAGGAGCTCCGCACCCACCTCGGCCGCGACCGCGCCAGGACCAAGGCGTTGGCCGTTTCCGAGCTCGGGCTCGTGGAGATGACCCGGCAGCGGGTGCGGCCGTCGCTGTGGCACTCGATGACCACCGACTGTCCCACCTGCGCGGGAACCGGACGGGTGTTCACGCCCGAGGTGGTGTCGCGCCGACTCGAACGCGCGCTCAAGCGAGCCGGCCACGAACGCCGGGAACGCCAGCTCAGCGTCCGGTTACACCCGGAAGTGGCGCTCTACCTGCTGGAAGAGGAGCCCAGGCTGTTGCAGACCCTGACCAAGATCACCGGCGTGGACATCGAGCTCAGGGACGACCCTATGATGCGGCTGGACGAGTTCCGACTGATGAGCCGGCCAGCCGGCAGGGACGTCACGGACTTGTATGCGGTGGCCTAACCTGGAGTCGTAGGGTAGCGACTGGTGGGGGGCTCCTCCGGGGCACTGCAGCACTCGACGGTCGGAGCCCGGGCAGCCCGAGCCGCTCATAGCACGTCATCCCGAGCGTAGCGAGGGATCGGCCCGCGCGACGTTCGCGTACCAGGGCTCCGCCAGGTCCGCCCAGCCTGGGTTCATCGAAGCGATGAGAGCGAGCTTCTTTACCCGAGCATAGCTCTTGATCTGCTTCTCCCGCTGAATGCCTGTTAACGCTTCCTTGATGATCTCGAAATAGACTAGCCGATCGATTCCATAGCGTCGGGTGAATCCGGCAACCAGTCCGGTTTTGTGTTCCCACACTCGACGTACCAGGTCACCGGTAACTCCGACGTATAGCCGACGGGTTTTGCTTGCCAGGATGTAAACGAACATCACTCGGTAGCCACGGGCGGGCCGATCCCTCGCTTTGCTCGGGATGACGTTGTAGGCAGCCACCGTGCTGAACACCATCAGAATCCCGCCCAGGGGATCCAAAACCCTCGTCCACCACGCCCCTTGTCTCAACCGATGATGCCGTCTAGCTTTAACGGCTAATTTTGGAACCTTACCCGTTCAGGTAACACACATGTACGCGATCATCCGCGCCGGTGGCAAACAGTTCAAGGCCGAAAAGGGCAAGACCCTCCGCCTCCCTCTGATGGAAGCGGAAGCGGGATCCAAGGTCACGTTCGACGAGGTCCTGCTCTCGTCCGACGGTCAGACAATCAAGACCGGCGCACCGCTGGTCCAGGGCGCCAAGGTCACCGGTGAAGTGATCGGGCAGGGCAAGGAAGCCAAAATCTACGTATTCAAGTTCAAGCGGCGGAAGAACTATCGCCGGAAGACCGGACATCGGCAGGGCTACACCGAGGTCCGCATCACCGACCTGAAGCTCGGCTGAGGACGCAATGGCACACAAGAAAGGCGTAGGCTCCAGCCGGAATGGCCGGACCAGCAATCCGCAGTATCTCGGCGTCAAACGCTACGGGGGCGAGAAGGTCGTCGCCGGCAACATTCTCGTGCGCCAGCGGGGCACCAAGTTCCACGCTGGCCGGAACGTTCGGCGCGCTAACGACGACACCCTGTTCGCCTTGGTCGACGGCGTGGTCCGGTTCGAGTTCCGGGACAAGAACCGGCAGAAGGTGTCGGTGTATCCGGTGGAGGCTGGAAGCTAGGAGCTGGGAGGTAGGACCTGGGAGCTGGGGACGCGGAGCCATTCTGCGTCCCCTTTTGTTAGGTTTTGAAACCAGCAGGGCAGGGGTTTCGTCCTTCTGCTCCCAGCCCGACTCCTAGCTCCCCTCCCGGAGGCCACCTATGACGAAATCCACCCTCTTCGATCGCTTGAACCAGGAGCTCGAGGCCTTTGGCAAGAAGGCCCAGGCCGCTCTGGACGAGGGGAAGCTCCAGATCGAGCTGCTCCGCGTACGCCGCCGGCAGGACCACGCCGCGCGGGAGCTCGGGCTCATCTTTCACCGCCGAGAACGTGGGAGTCCGGTCGAGGCACGCCGGATCGAAGCGCTCATGCTCCGGCTGGATGACCTCCAGAGCGAGATCGCCAGGTTGGAGCAGCAGATCGCCCAATCCCGGCGGGCGCCCGCACCGGCATCGGCGCAGAACGCACCCACCACGGTCAGCTCCGAGTCGACCGAGCCGCCGACGGGAGACTAGGCCCGGTAGGCCTGATCGAGCCGGGGCGCGATGGCCACTCGTATCCGGTCGGGATAGTTGCCGCAGAGTCCGTCCACGCCAAGCCGGACCATCCGATCCAGGTCGCCCAGCTCGTTCACCGTCCAGGCAATGACGGCGCCGCCGGCCTCGTGTACCTGGGTGACCAGCTCCTGATCAACCTGCTTCCATTCCTGCCAGAGCGTGGTGGCCCCGACGGCGCGCATGACCGACACGGGATCCCTCAGGTAGGCGCTCAGCAGAATTCCCCGCCGAAGCGCGGGCCGGGCTTCACCCAGCCGGTACACGATCCGGTGATCGAAGCTGTGGATGGCATACCGGTCGGGAGCGGGCCCCCGATCCAGCACCTCCAGCAGTTTCTGGTCGTGCAGAGCCGGTAGACTCTTCACCTCGACCCACACCTCGCGGTTCCCCACCAGCTCGAGGATCTCCGACAAGAGCGGGAGCTGCTCCCCGTTGGGGATTTTGAGCTGCCGAGCTTCGCTGAGGGAGAGGCCGCCGAGCGGGCCGACGCCGGGAATTTCCGGGTCGTGGTGTACCACGATGCCGCCGTCCCGGGTGGCATGGACGTCCAGCTCGATGCCGTCGGCGTCGAGCATGACTGCCCGCCGGAAGGCGGCGCGGGAGTTTTCGTATTCATAACCGGAAGCGCCGCGATGGGCGATCACGCTCGGGCGTCGCATGGTTGAAAATACAGTCGCCAGTCCGCAGTCGTCAGTCTCCAGAAGCCCCCTTCTGACGGCTCTCGGCTGAAGACTGGTGACTGACACCTGTCGACTGCGGACTGGGGACTCCTTACATTTCCTCCCATCTCACCCAACGAGCACCGCGATGCGCCGTTTCGTTCTGCTGACGCTCGCTCTCATGCAGCCCGATCCAGCCTGGGCCGATGGGCTGCTCCGGATCCTGACCCATCCGCTGGTCTCTCCGGTGCTGCTCTCGGTCGGTATTCTCGGCCTGATCTTGGAGATCAAGACGGGCGCGTTCGGCCTCGGTGGGCTGCTCGGCCTGATCTCGCTCGGCTTGTTCTTCGCCTCCAGCTTCCTGCTCGGCCTAGCCGGATGGCAGGAGGTGTTGCTGCTCGGATTCGGGCTGATCGCGCTCGCGGTCGAGGCATTCATCATTCCAGGATTCGGAATTGCCGGGATTGTCGGCATTCTGGCAGTGACCTCATCGGTGTTGCTCGCCCTGGTCGGCAGCCACCCGACCAGCGGCGACGTC
>DATFQK010000252.1:0-2805 GCA_035264345.1 Gemmatimonadales bacterium
GCATATGCGCAACGGCGAGGGATAACCATTCCGTGACAGACCTGTGACCGCGAGACAATGTGGCCGAACTAGCATTCTCCGCGATGGGGCTCACCCACTAGACCAAAGGCGACAATGTTGCTCTCCCGGTGCGCAGCGCTCTGCCGTCTGCTCCCGCTGGCCCTGATGATTGCGGGCTGCAGCGGACTTCAGGCCGGTCCCGATACATCCAGCGTGATCCCGGTTCCCGCTTCACGCGACTCAGCCTTCGTCCGCGCTCGCCGCGCGCTGCAGGGCGAATCGTTCACCCTCGACCTGGTGGACTCGACCGGCGGCCGGCTGAGCGGCACCCGGTGGCCCGGTTCCAACGCCCAGTTGGGCACCTCCACCGCCTGCCACGTCAAGCTCGCCCTGACCATCCGGGGCGACGCCAACACCTCCGAAGTGGCGTCGACCAGCCGCTGGATAGCTCCGAGCAGCATGAGCGAAAAGGCGCCCAAGGTGTGCGAGCAGGAGCGCAGCCAGGTGCTGGACCGGACCAATCAGGTGCTGGTCCCACCCCCCACATCATAACGGAAGAGATTCTGCCCGGGTCAGCGATGAGGACTCCCCGCTACCCGCTCCGGGTACGAGCCCCCGCAAAGCCTGACCCACCGGCCGCAGAGACGGGCTTTCCTGTCCCTCCCGCCCTCCCCCTATATTCGTCCCTACCCTCGAGTACGGGATTGGGCATGACCCATCGTATCCTCGTCGTGGACGACGAGCCGGATATTACCGCGCTGGTCGCCTACCACCTGGCCAAGGTGGGCTATCGGGTGTCTACAGCCGCCAACGGCCCCGACGCGCTGAAAGCGGCGCGGGAGGAACGCCCTGACGTCGTCGTGCTCGACCTGATGCTCCCCGGGGTCTCCGGCTACGACGTACTGGCGGAGCTTCGCCGCCGGGAGGAAACGAAGGATGTAGGAGTCATTCTCCTCACCGCCCGGCGGGAGGAAACCGACCGGATCCGCGGCTTGTCCCTCGGAGCCGACGACTATCTGACCAAGCCGTTCGCCCCCCAGGAGCTGTCGCTCCGAGTGGGCGCCCTGCTCCGCCGGCTGGGATCGCCCGCGGTGAGCGCCGGCTCGACCCTCAGCGCCGGCCCCATCTCGATCGACCGCTCGGCTCACCGCGCGACTCTCCACGGGCGCGAGCTCAATCTCACCGCGACCGAGTACAAGCTCCTGCTTACCTTGGTAGAGCGCCGGGGAAGGGTGCAGAGCCGTCCCCAGTTGCTGGAGATCGTATGGGAGGCTCAACCTGATATTCAGACCCGCACCGTGGACATGCACGTGCAGCGGCTCAGAACCAAGCTGGAGGATGCCGGCAAGTTGATCGAGACCGTCCGAGGATTCGGCTACCGCTTTCGGGGAGGTGAGCGCGGGGCGCGCAGCAAGTGAGCTTTGATCGGCGGCTGGTGCTGGGATCCATTCTGATCCTAGTGTTGACGGTGGGAATCCTGTTTGGATTGGCCGAGCGCTCCCTCCGCCGGGATCTGGAAACCGACATCGTACGCTCGCTGGAGAGCGAAGCGCGCCTGGTTCGCGAGGCCCTCCCCGCCGATACCGCAGCATGGCAGGTAACCGTACGGCGTCTCGCTTCGCAGACCAGACATCGCATTTCCCTGATCGACCGCAGCGGCTGGGTCCGGGCGGATAGCGACTTCCCTCCCGGCCAGCTGCCCCCTCTCGAAAATCACAGTAACCGTCCCGAGGTTCAGGCCGCGTTACGCGGAGGACGGGGGAGCTCCAGCCGGCGAAGCGCCAGCGTCGGTCGACTGCTGATGTACGTCGCGATACCGGGCGGGCCCGGCGTGGTCCGGGTGGCGGCGGGTCTGGACCAGGTGGACGAAATCGTGAACCGCGCTCAACAGGCGGTGGCCGGCGCCGCGCTCTTGGCGTTGCTGATCGGGAGCGTGCTCGCGCTTGCCGCCGGCCGGTCGATCGCCCGGCCCCTGGTGGAGATCGGATCGGCCGCCCGGGCGATTGCCGATGGCGCCCCACCCCGCTTTCCCCATTCGGGCATTCCCGACATCGATCGCCTGGTGCAGGCGCTCCGGGAGATGCACCGGCAGCTGGCCGACCGCTTCGCTGACCTGCGCCGTGAGCAGTCGGAGTCGGCGGCCCTGGTCGAATCCATGGTGGAAGGAGTGATCGCCGCCGACGTGCGCGGCCGGATCGTCACCGCCAACTCGGCAGCCCGCCGTATTCTGGGATACAAATTCGATGAATCGCTCCCCTACTTTCCCGAGCTGTTCCGGGTGAAAGGCGCGCGGGAAGTCGTCGAACAGGTGATGCAGGGTATACTCGTGCAGGACCGGGAAGTCGAAATGGAAGATCGCACGCTGCTGATGAACGCCCGGCCGCTGCCGTTGGGAGGGGCCGTGCTGGTGCTGCACGATCTCACCGAGCTCAGACGGCTCGAATCCATGCGGCGCGACTTTGTAGCCAACGTGTCGCACGAGCTCAAGACCCCGCTCACCTCGATCTCCGGGTACGCCGAGACGCTGCTCAGCGATAATCTCGAGCCGGAAGTGAGCCGGCGATTCGTGGCCACCATAGCCGGGAACGCCAAGCGGATGCAGCGTCTGGTGGACGATCTGCTGGATCTGGCCCGGCTGGAAGCAGGGCGATGGCAACCCGAGGCCGAGCCGATCAATGTGGCGGCGATCTGCCAGGAAACCTGGGATGGATTGGGCGACGGCAACCGGAGGGCAGCGATCGATTATCGGATCGAGATCGGCACCGGAGCTGACGAGCTGGTGGCCGATCCCGATGCAGTGCGCCA
>DATFQK010000253.1:0-3221 GCA_035264345.1 Gemmatimonadales bacterium
CGCAGCAGGAGATCGCTGAAGCCGCGAATGGTGGTCAGCAGATTATTGAAGTCGTGCGCCACCCCCCCGGCGAGCCGGCCGGCCGCATCCAACCGCTGGACCTGGCGGAGCTGTTCCTCGCTCTGGTGTAATGCGGCGCGCGTCCGGGTTCGCTCGCTGATGTCGGTGGCCAGTACCAGGCGAGCCCGCCGCCCGTTCCAGTCCATCTCATGGGACACCAGCTCCATGTCGACGATGTTCCGGTCCTTCCGCCGGTGCTGAATGAGCGCCACGTCGCCCCGGGCGGTGCCGGTCCGCTCCAGGCCGTGGTGAACGCCGGGAGCATCCTCATCGGGCAGAATGTCCATAATCGTCATCGAAAGAAATTCGTCCCGGCTGTAGCCGTAGTGCCGAATGGCTGCGTCGTTCACGTCGAGGAAGGCCAGAGTGTCGATGTCAAAAACCCACATGGGCTGAGGATTGCTGCCGAAGAGCATTCCGTAGCGCTCGTTGGCCTCCTGGGCATCCCGCTGCAGCCGGCCGTTCTCCACCGATAAGGAGGCCCGGCCCGCCAGCTCCTGCGCAAAGCTCAAGTCATCGGGTCCATAGACCCGGCCCGACTCCGGTCCGGCCACCAACGTCAGCATTCCTGCGGAGTGGCCGCGGGCCAGCAGCGGCACCCGGATGAACGACCCTGGGGCCAGGACGCGAAACAGCTTGAGCTGCTCGGCATCTTGCGCGTTGCCCCGGAGCACTTCGTCGGTCACCGCGCCGTAACTTCCCCCTTCTGAGCGCCCGAACGGGGGCCGCTGGGACCCGTACTCACATAGCGCCCGAACCAGCAGGTCCTTGCCCGGATCGCGATGCGCGGCGGTAACGAACTGAAGCTGACCCTGCTCGTTGGCGACGTGGATCACACACCAGTCGGCCAGGGTGGGCACGCTCAGCCGGGCGAGGTTCCGCAGCGTCGCCTCGTGATCCAGCGAGGCAGCGAGGATCAGGTTGGCCTCGGCAAAGAAGGAAAGCCGGCGGTCCAGCCGCTCCGCCTCCGCCCGGGAGAGCTCGACGCCACGCGCCCGCTCGACGGCGTCTCTCATCCGGGCGACCAGGAGAACCGTCAAAGGAAAAACCAGGAGAAAGCCGAGCAGGGTATAGGCGTTTTCGGGAGTGTAGCGGAGAATGAATCCGGGTTCCGCCAGGTAGTGACGGGCATACAGCAGAGAGACCACGGCACTGGCAATCCCTGAACGCAGGCCGCCGCTGTACGTGGAGTAGACGACGGTGAGCAGGAGAAAGGCGAACGGGTGGACCACCGGCATGCCGTGCCGGGCCAGTTGATCGAAGGCAATCGCGGTGGCAAGGGTCAGGAGAAAACCCTTGGCTCCGACGGCTAACCGGCTCCAGTCCACCCGTGAACGCGCGCGCGCGGCGCGAGCCAGAATGTCTGATGCGCTAATGCGGTGTGCGGCCCCGCTGTCAGTCATGTGGCTCCGAAGCCCGGCGGATGAGCAGAGGAGGTGCCGGCACGATTCAAGCTCAATCCAAGGTTATCCCCAGTCTGTGACCCGCCACACACCAGACTCCTTGCGACCACCCGCAGAGCGCGGTAATCTATCCGCCGTTCCCCCATATCGCGGCACGCCCCACCGCCTTCCGGTTCTCGAAAGGGATTCTCGCGCCATGGACCCACGTCGACGTTCTGTCGTATCCGCCCTCCCCATCCTCGCCTGGCTGCTGGCGGCGCCCTCCCTCGCGCTGGCCCAGGCCCAGGCCACCACCGGTGTGATCAGAGGCACCGTGAGGGATTCAACGGGCCACCCGCTGGCTGATGCCCATGTGTCGCTGCGCCACCTTGCCACCAACGCAGAGCGGACTCTCACCACCAACGCCAGCGGGGTCTACATCGCGACTTTGCTTCGGGTGGGTACCTACGACGTTGAAGCCAGAGCCGTAGGGTTCCAGGAAAGCCGGCGGGATAGCGCACAGGTGCGGCTGGGCGAAACGGTGGAAATCAACTTCGCGCTGGCCCCCCAGGTGGTACAGCTGCAAGAGCTGACGGTGGCGGCACCCCAGCGCGGCGTGGACCCAACCCAGTCCGAATCGGCTACCCGATTGGGCGTGGAGGCCGTGCAAGGGCTGCCCAACAATGGCCGCAACATTTTCAACTATACCACGCTCACCCCGAACGTCGCGACGGTGCAGGGGCCCGATGGAGACGAGATCAGCATCGGGGGCCAGCGCGGCATTCACAACAACGTTTCGGTGGATGGAGCGGACTTCAACAATCCATTCTTCGGCGAGCAGCGTGGTGGGCAGCGACCGGCCTTCACCTTCAACCTCGATGCGGTCCAGGATTTTGTCGTGGTATCTGACGGGGCCAACGCCGAGTTCGGCCGCTCCGGCGGCGGGTTCGTCAACATCATCACCAAGTCCGGCACCAACCAGTTCCACGGCTCGGCCCACTACTTCGGGAAATACGACGCGCTCTCGTCCGACTTCAGCCACACCTTTCCCGCCGGCGGCACAACCGGCTTCACGCCTGATTTTCAGCAACACCAGTTCGGCGCCACGTTCGGCGGCCCCATAGCCCGGGACAAGGTGTTCTTCTTCCTGGCTTACGATCAGCAGGTGTACGATGAGACCAAGCAGACTGACCGCCTGGGAGCGATCGACCCTGCCCTGCTCGCATTCGTGGACACCGCGTTCAGCGGGGCCCTGCAGGGAGATTTCGGCCCGATCAGCAGGACCAACGACGCGAACGCCTTCCTGGCCAAGCTCGATTTCAAGCTGGGTGGGAAGAGCAACGCATCGCTCAAATACAACTACACCAACTCGCGCCAGGAGAACGGTACTTTCGACGTGGACTTCTGGGGCCGCAGCGCCAACGCTCTCGAGCGGGACTTCTCCCACGCCGTAAACGGCAGCCTGACGACACTCTTCTCCTCGGCTCTCTCCAACGAGTTCCGTTTCCAGTGGGCCCGAGAGGATCGGCCGCGACCCTACGCAGGGGCAACCAATCCGACCGTCGGCCGGCCGTTTCCGGACACCGACATCGGGTTTGTGGCCCCCGACGCGTCCTTTCAGGGCTACCGGATTGGCATGCCGTTCTTCATTCCGGTGGATGCGCACGACTACCGCTTTCAGGTGCTGGACAACGTATCGATGGTCAGCGGCAACCATCTGTTCAAGTTTGGCGGCGAGTGGAACCGGACTGGGGTCGATCAGACCTTCAGGGGATTCGG
>DATFQK010000254.1:0-2465 GCA_035264345.1 Gemmatimonadales bacterium
TCACCAGCGGCCAGTCCTCGTGCCGACGCCACCCGCCCGTAGTGCTCGCACACGTGATACCAGACCGTATTGACCTCTCGCCGCAGTGGACCAACCATCTCGGTCAGCACGTCGAACAGGAGCCGGAACTCCCGCTCGACCGTGGACCGCGGTATCGTGGGGGCGGCAGTCATCCGGTCTCCCAACCAATCGGCCCACTGAGAGACCATCGAGTCGCGCATTTCGGCGATCACGCGACCGGCTGCAAGTAAGGCGGGCTGCGAAGCACGCACTAAGCGTTCTCCTGGTTGAAGTGCGTCAATCTACTTCGGGATCATCAATGCGGTCAAAAGCGCTGGTCCAGCCTCCCCGACTCGTTCCGGGCAACCGCATTGCCTTAGTTGCTCCCGCCGGCCCGGTGCTGGAGAGAGACGATCTAACACGGGCTCAGGAGCTCTGCCGTGCGCTGGATTACGAACCGGTCCTAGGACAAAATGCCTATAAGCGCTACGGCTACCTGGCCGGCACCGATGACGAGCGCCTCTCCGATCTTAATGCGGCGTTCCAGGATCCCGCCATCGATGCAGTTTGGTGCATTCGGGGAGGCTACGGCAGCCTCCGGCTGCTGGATCGGGTGGACTTCGCGGCGATAGCTCGACGCCCCAAGGCGCTCATCGGTTTTTCCGACATCACCACGTTGCTCAACGCAGTCACCCGGTGTACTGGTGTTGTCACCTTTCATGGACCGGTGGCTCGTGCGGCCATGCCCGGCTTCAGCCGGCGCCATTTTTCGCGGGTGCTCACCGTGCCCCAGCCCGCCGCCCGGCTGGATCGCCTCGACTCACCCGAGCAAGTTCCAGCTTCTCAAGGTCGAATCGTCACCCTGACCGGCGGAACAGCCGAGGGCCCGCTCATCGGCGGGAACCTCACCCTGCTCCACTGTCTCGTCGGCACGCCGTACTTTCCCGAATTCCACGGAGCTCTCCTCTTCCTGGAGGACGTGGGCGAAGATCTCTATCGAGTCGATCGGATACTCGCCCACTTCAGGACCCTGGGGATTCTCCGGCACCTGGCCGGGGCAATCATTGGACGGTTTACCCAGATGGATCGCGCCACCTCCGACGGTGCGCTCGGCTTCGACGAGGTGCTCGCGACCTATTTCGGTCCGCTCGGGGTCCCGGTTGCCTATGGCTTCCCGATCGGACACATCGAGGCCCAATGGACACTCCCGCTCGGCATTCGCGCCCGTCTGGACGCCAATGCCGGAGAGCTCGAGCTGCTGGAGGCGGCGGTACGCTGACCTCTCTTCGACTACCATTCAGCGATGGCTACTCCTGCCCTTACCAAGCATGCTCTGCCCGGAGCGCTGGGACAGATTCTCATTGATGTTCGATCGGCGGGCCGGAACACATCGCGACCGGCCGTGCTTGTCGTCCATGGGTTCAAGGGCTTCAAGGATTGGGGAATGTTCCCCCACCTGGCCGAGCGTCTGGCCCGCGCCGGTTTCAGCGCGGTCACTTTCAACCTCAGCGGGAGCGGTGTCGACGACGGCGGTGAGTTCTCGCTGCCGGATCGCTTCGGGCACAACACCTTCTCCGCCGAGCTTCAGGACCTTCAGCGCGTTCTCGATGCCCTGCTGAGCGGCGCTCTGGGCGTTCCCGTGCCGAGTACGCTCGCTCTGGTGGGCCATTCACGCGGTGGCGGCATCGCAGTCCTGCAAACAGCACGAGATTCCCGTATCAGGGCCCTGGTGACCTGGGCCGCCATTTCCCGGGTGGAGCGATGGCCGGAGGACGAACGCAGGGCTTGGCGCGCTCGCGGTCATACCGAAATCCAGAACGCCCGGACCGGTCAGATCCTGCCGCTGTACACCGACGTGCTGGACGACATCGAGCAAAACGCCGAGACACTCGATATCGGGGCAGCGGCGGCCCGGATCCGGGTCCCCTGGCTCATCATCCACGGAACCGAAGACGAGTCGGTGGGCTTCACCGAAGCCGAAACCCTCAAGGCGGCCAGCCGCCGCAAGAAGACCCAGCTGCTGGCCATCGAGCGCGGCGGCCATACCTTCGGCGCAACCCATCCCTGGCGTTCAGCGACAGCCCAGCTGGATCTGGTATTTGACGCTACGCTCGACTGGCTGGCGGCAAATCTCGAGTAGTCCGCTCATGGCCGCCGAAATGACCGGCCGTGTCTGTGTGATCACCGGCGCCAGCCGGGGCATCGGCAAGGCCAGCGCTGAAGCGCTCGCGAGTCTGGGCGCTAGCCTCATACTGGTTTGCCGGCGCCAGGCGGACGGGGACAAGGTTGCCAGCGAGATCAGCCGGCCCCAGAGCCCATCCCCAGACGTCGTTGCGGCAGACCTGTCTTCCCAGAGTGAGATCCGACGGGCGGCCGCCCTGATCGGCAACCTTCACCCTCAAATCCATGTGCTGGTCAACAACGCGGGAGTCTTTCGCCGCCGGCGAGAGCTGACGTCCGATGGC
>DATFQK010000255.1:0-2636 GCA_035264345.1 Gemmatimonadales bacterium
GGGGCTACAGCGGCCCCTGCGTGCTGGACGTCTCCCATGTGATCGCCCGCTCGAGAGTCGAAGGAGATGGGGACGCCCGCTTGTCGGTTCGCTGGACCAGGCTAGACGACGGAGGGTGGGAAGCTGCCTTGAAGCCTGAGGGGACCCGCACGGTGGCCGGGGCCCTGCGACGCGAGTTACCTGACCGCCTCGCCGATGCACTCGCTGGAATGGCCGCGGTCCCACCATCCCGGCCGCTGGCACAGCTGGGACGGGAAGAACGCGTCCGCCTCATCGGAGTGCTGGTGCGTGGTGAGTTGCCGTGGACCGGCGACGAGGGCTACAGGAAGGCGGAGGTCACGGGTGGTGGGGTAAGCCTGGCCGAGATCGATCCGAGGACCATGGAGAGCCGTAGGCATCCGGGACTCTTCCTCTGTGGTGAGGTACTGGACGCCTTTGGGCCGATCGGGGGGTACAATTTTCTGTGGGCCTGGGCAACTGGCCGGGCTGCCGGGATTGCCGCCGCCAAATAAGGGCCGCTGCCAGCATAAAACCCGGACCTGCTCCACACCGTAGGGATCGCACCTCCTTCCCGGATATGCCAGAATGCGAGCCTCGATCGTTCCCGTGACCCTGGCAGGACTCGGCTTGGCCGGTCCTCTGTTCGCCCAGACACCGAGCTCAACGCTCAAGCAGCAGGTCTTTGCCGCGGAGAGCAGCTTTGCCGCCAGTATGGCCGAGCGGAACTTCGACGCCTTTGGCTCTCACCTGTCGCCTGAGGCCATTTTCTTCGGCGACACCACTGTGATGCGGGGCAAGCAGGCGGTGCTCAAAAGCTGGCGCCGGTTCTTCGACAAGCCGGACCCGCCCTTCTCCTGGAAGCCGGACGTGATCGAGGTGCTGCCTTCGGGCAAGCTCGCCCTCAGCAGCGGCCCGGTGTTCAATCCCAAAGGCCAGCAGGTGGGAACCTTCAGCTCGATCTGGCGCCGCGAGCCCGACGGCAGCTGGAAGATCATCTTCGACAAGGGCTGCCGCTGAGCCGGCCGCTCATTCGCAGAGACACAGCGATCGCTCTACGTCTTGGCCCAGACCGACGCCTTCTTGGCCCAGCTCGAGTCCTGATAATGCTGACTGAATGCCTGCGCGGTCTGCCCCAGCGCCGCGGGGTCTCCCTTTCCCTTATAGCGAGAAACGCCGGCCCAGTAGAGTGCCTCCGGAGCCGATTCGGACCTGGGAAACCGATCCACCACCTCCCGAAACCGCTGTTCCGCCTCATCCCATTGTTGTCGGGCAAACGCTGAGTGCCCCAGGCCCAGTGTCAGCTGAGCCAGGAGATCGTCGGCCGGCAGGAAACCCTCCACCCGGTGCCGCTCGGTGCCGGTTGGATCGATCACCAGCAAGGTCGGGGTCCACTGCGCATTGTAGCGTTCGCCGAATCGCTTGAAGTCCTCGGCCTGGTCTCTCACGTGGACCCGGGCCGGGATGAAGTTCTCCTGGATAAATCGGGCTACCCGTTCGTCCGGATATACCTCGGCATCCAGCCGGGCACATCCGCTTCACATGGGAGCGGCGCTGAAGTCGAGCAGGAGATGGCGGTTCTGCGCCCTCGCCTGTTTCAGAGCCTCATCGATGTCTTTGCGCCAGGTGATGGTCATGATTTCTCCTCCGTTACCGATGACACTGGCCCTTCCGCCGGTCCCAATCCGTGATGTCAGTCACTTGGCCTTGCTATCGAGCAGGGTGGCCAGCGCGAACGGCCGGCGAGAGTAGGCCTCCTTCCATTCTTTTCCGGTGCGGTCGAGGAGGAGGGCGATCGCGGCACCGATGGGGTAGAAGCTGACCCGCCGGTTTCGCTGGAGATCCGTTTCCTCCAGCTCCTGGAGCAGACCTTGTCCGCGGTCGGCGGCGGCAGCGGCGTATGGCTGGTAGTCGGGCAAGCCTACGAAGTCCCCCGTGTGTTTTCTGGATGAGGCCAGGTTCGCGGCGCGATACTCGACGTATCGGGCCACCCCTTCCTGCCAGAGCTGAAACTCCAGGTACCGGTAATCGGCGGCCGAGAGCCGGGCTCGCAGCGCTTCTCTCGCCCGGAGGACCGGCTGGAGCCCGGACCCGCTTTCGGGGTCCAGCGCGGAGCGCAGCGACAGGGCCAACCGCCGCACCGCCGCACCCACCGGCAGGGAGTCATAGGGGAAGGGGTAGTTCAACATCCACATCCCGGTGCTATCGCCCCCGGAAAGACCGAGCCGAGCCACACCAGGGTAGTACCAGGGTTGGCTGTACTGCCACTGGTGAAAATGTTCGTGCAGCAGGGTCAGCACCCAGCGGGTGGAGGGCAGGCCGGTCCGCTCCGGCGTGCCGACGACAATGGTGGGCACCCCACCCACCGGGAACGTGGCGACCAGGGTGGGAGGAAAATGACGGGGCCGGGTCCAGATCCCATGCCCCCGAAGCGAGTCGCCGGTGGCGGTGAAGTCCTCACCCCCGGCATCGCGTCCGACCAGAAACTCGGCTGAATCCCGGATCAGCAGGACCGGCATCGGAGTACGAGCCTGCCCCGGCCAAAGCCGATCTCCCAGCTCGTTCGCCAGCCGGTCTGCTTCGGCAATCCTGACCCGATCGGCCGGAAGGAACGGCGCCAGTAGACTGGTGAAGAGCCA
>DATFQK010000256.1:0-6331 GCA_035264345.1 Gemmatimonadales bacterium
ATTTCGAATCCAAACGATGGACGACACCGGTCCGTAGGGCACCTGAGCGTAAGATCCGAAGACGGCATGAATCAACAGCTGGCGATCGAGCCCAAGTGTGATAGCCCGCCGAACCCGCAGGTCGGACAGAATGGGATGAGGCTCAGCCAGGTTGCGTGGATCTTTCTGATTGAACAGGAGAAAGCCCAGCATGCGGGACGGGACGGGGATGAGACGCAAGCTGGTATCGCTCTGGATCCGCTGAATGTTTTCCAGCGGCGGAATCACATTGTCCAACGCATCAGCCTGGCCGCTTAGCACCAGGTTGATGCGAGCATCCGGATCCGAAGCAAACCTGATGATCACCCGCTCGATCTTGGGTTTGCCCAGAAAGAAATTCTCATTCGCCGCCAGCTCGACAAACTCTCCCGAGACTATCCGCACCAGTTTGTAGGGCCCGCTCCCTACTGGATGAGCAACGAAGTCCGAGTGAGCCACTGCCTCCGGCGGCATCGTGTCGAGCAAGTGTGCCGGCAGCGGTGCGGCATGGAAAGTGGCGTCGTATAGCTGCTCCGCGTAGGGGCGAGCAAAGCGGAATACCACCCGTCGTTCGCCCTCGGCAGTCACCGAGCTGAGGTTGCGCAGGAGCCCGACCAGTCGGGGAGCAACAGCCGGGTTCTTTGCCCGCTGGAAAGTAAAGACCACGTCGCGCGCAGTGACCGGAACGCCGTCTTGCCAGCGGGCCCGGGGATCGAGATCGAATGCGAGCGTCACGGAGTCACGACGGGTCCAGGAACGGGCCAGAAGCGGCACGAAATCGCGATCGCCCGATGTCAGCAGTGTGGGTCCCGGCTCGGCGAGGCGGAGGAAGAGTTGATCCGCCAGCTCCAGGTTGCCCAGGGTCCCCGCTGGCCCTTCCATCAGCGTGGGGATCGGGACTGTTGCCTGTTCTCCAACCGCAATGACAATGCTGCTGCGTTGGCCACTGTTCGCTTGCGCTGCAACCGGGCCGGCGAGCAGAAGCACGAACGCGGGCAACCGTCGAAGCCTCGGCATCCGTGACCTGAAACGGGTTATTTGGCCCAGGTCCACGCGGAGGATCGGAATTGTGGAGAGTGCAGGGCCGCTCGATCGAGGACCCCGCCGGGTTCGCCGGGGCAGGCCCGGACCGGGGCCCAGCGGATGCTGGCCGACGCAGTGACGGCTTTAGCCAGTTCCTGAGGCTGCAACCGGGCGAGAGGAGACGCGGTGTCCAGCGCCGACGACGGTGAGCCCGAGCCGCCTTGCACCAGGTCTCCGACCCGGTGCTGGTCATCGCGCAGGAGTATGGACCCGTGTTGGAGCAGCGCGCTCCCGCGTCGCAGCTGGGCGCTGCCGATCACTTTCCGGCCATCCACCAACACTTCGCCTCCGGCAGGCTGGGAAAAACAGGCTCCCGAGTCCAGCGCCGCTGTGCGGATCCTGGGAGCCAGGACTGCTTCGATCCCGACGCTCCGCAGCGCCTCCGCCAGCAGTCGGTGAATCTCCAAATATGCATCTCGCAGGGAAGGGAAGCGGGAGTAAGGGCACGCGACCGCGTAGGTCAGCTCGGATTCGTGCCACACGGCACGTCCGCCGGTCGGACGCCTTACTGCATCCAGACCCAACCGGCGAATCCGCTCCGCATCGTAGCGGCGTGACGCCGGCTCGTGCCGCCCAAACGACAGGCACCCCGGCTCCCAGCGATAGAGACGCAGCCAGCTTTCAGCCTGCTGCTCGGCTCGATCCAGAAGGGCCATGTCAATGGACATGTTGGACCAGCCGGGACGGGCAGTCTCATCCACCCACAGCTGCCAGCTAGGCTCCATAAGTCTCGATGGGAGGACAGCTGCACACCAGATTGCGGTCTCCGTAAGCACTGTCGATCCGGCCTACGGTGGGCCATACCTTGTGCTGCCGCACCTCGGGCGATGGATAGGCCGCTCGCTCACGGGAGTACGGCCGGGCCCAGTTATCGGAGATGACCTGCTCCAGGGTGTGAGGCGCATTGGTCAGCAGATTGTTCTCTCGGTCAGCCCGTCCCTCCTCGATTTCCCGAATTTCCTCCCGGATGGAAATCAGTGCGTCGCAGAAACGGTCGAGCTCCTCCTTCGACTCGCTTTCGGTAGGCTCGACCATGAGGGTCCCGGGAACCGGGAACGAGACCGTGGGCGGGTGAAAGCCGTAGTCTATGATGCGCTTGGCAATGTCTTCCACATCGACCCCGGCCGAAGCCTTGTAGGGCCTGGTATCGATGATACACTCGTGAGCCACCAGTCCATTCTGTCCGGTGTAGAGCAGGGGATAGTGGTCGGCCAGGCGGCGGGCAACGTAGTTGGCGTTGAGAATGGCTATCTGAGTGGCCTCGCTCAAACCGTCGTATCCCATGAGAGCGATGTATGCCCAGGAGATCGGCAGGATGGCGGCGCTTCCCCACGGAGCTGCCGATATCGTGCCGCAGGCTGCCGAATGGTCCAGATCCACGATTGGGTGCCCGGGCAGAAATGGCACCAGGTGCGCCGCGACGCCGATGGGGCCCATGCCCGGCCCTCCGCCCCCGTGAGGAATGCAGAAGGTCTTATGCAGGTTCAGATGGCACACGTCGGCTCCGATGTCGCCCGGACGGCAGAGACCCACCTGAGCGTTCATGTTGGCGCCGTCCATGTACACCTGCCCGCCGTGCTCGTGGATCACCCGGCAGATCTCCCGCACTGACCCTTCGAACACGCCGTGGGTCGAAGGATAGGTGATCATCAGCGCGGCCAGGGTTTCCCGGTGTTTCGTTGCCTTGGCTCGGAGATCCTCCAGGTCGATGTTGCCCCGGGCATCGCTCTTCACGGCCACTACCTGCATCCCGGCCATCACGGCGCTGGCCGGATTGGTGCCGTGGGCCGACTGCGGAATGAGGCAGGTGGTGCGGTGCGATTCTCCCTGGGAGCGGTGGTAAGCCCGGATCACGAGAAGCCCGGCGTATTCGCCCTGGGACCCGGCGTTGGGCTGCAGCGACACCGACGCAAATCCGGTGATCTCCGCCAGCTGATACTCCAACTGGTTGAACAGCAGCTGATACCCGGCGGCTTGGTCCCTGGGCGCAAATGGGTGGAGCCGGTTGAACTCTCTCCAGCTCACCGGCATCATCTCGGTGGTGGCGTTCAGCTTCATGGTGCAGGACCCCAGCGGGATCATCGCCGAGGTCAACGACAGGTCTCTGGCTTCCAGCCGCTTGATATAGCGGAGCATCTCGGTTTCGGAATGGTGCCGGTGGAACACCGGGTGCTCGAGATAGGAGCTGGTCCGAGTGAGGGACTTGGGGATGGCGCGTTCCCGCTTGGTGCCGATGTCCTCCAGCATGAAGGGAAGCGCTTCATTGAGCGAGAAGATGGTGATCAGGTCCGCCACGTCGCCCAGAGTGACGGTTTCATCGAGGGCTACGCAGAGGCGAGTGGACGAAAGCTGCCGCAGGTTAATGTTGCGCACCCGCGCGGCATCCAGCAGCCGCGGCAGAGCCCAGCCTTCCGCCTCCACGCAGATTGTGTCGAAGTAATCCTCGTAAACCACCCGATAGCCCAGGCGGCGGAGAGCATTGGCCAGGATGACCGTCCGGGCGTGTACCCGTTCGGCGATGCGACGGAGACCCGCCGGTCCGTGGTAGACCGCGTACATGCTCGCCATCACGGCGAGAAGCACCTGGGCCGTGCAGACGTTGCTGGTGGCCTTGTCCCGCCTAATGTGCTGTTCGCGAGTCTGCAGCGCCATCCGGAGAGCCGGACGGCCATCACGGTCCTTGGACACACCGATGATTCGTCCGGGGAGGTATCGCTTGTAGGTCTCTCTGGTGGCGAAGAAGGCGGCGTGGGGTCCACCGTACCCCATGGGAACACCGAAGCGCTGGCTGTTTCCCACCGCCACGTCCGCGCCCCACTCGCCGGGAGGCGTGAGCAGGGTCAGACTCAGGAGGTCGGTGGCGGCGGTAACCAGCGCGCCGGCCGCGTGGGCCCGCTCCGACATGGCGCGGAAGTCGCGCACTTCACCGTCGGTCGCCGGATACTGCACCAGCGCGCCGATCACATCGGGGTCGAAGATGAACGTGGTGGGGTCAGCCACGCCAATTTTTATGCCCCGCGCCTCGGCCCGGGTGCGGACGACGGCGATGGTCTGAGGGTGACAACGGTCATCCACCAGATAGATCGGTTGCCCTTTCGCGCCGCGTACCGCGAGGCTCAGGTTCATCGCCTCGGCGGCGGCGGTTGCCTCATCGAGCAACGACGCGTTCGCGACCTCGAGACCAGTCAGGTCGGACACCACGGTCTGAAAGTTGAGCAGGGCTTCCAGCCTTCCCTGGGCGATCTCTGCCTGGTAGGGGGTATAAGCCGTGTACCAGCCGGGGTTCTCCAGAACATTGCGCTGGATCACCTGGGGAGTGAAGCAGCCGGCGTATCCCATCCCGATATAGGACCGGAACACGCGGTTCATCCCGGCGAGACCGCGCAAGGCCTGGAGCACCTCCCGCTCGCTTCGGCCGGGAGGGAGGGCGAGCGGCCGGCGCAGCCGAATCTCCTCAGGAACAACCGCATCGATAAAGCTTTCCAGCGAGGAATAGCCGAGCAGGTCCAGCATCTCTTCAACGTCAGCGCGGCGCGGTCCGATGTGCCGGTAAGCGAAATGAGAGGGGTGCAGCACGTCCAGCGTGGGAGTACTCAGCTTCCGACCAAGGATACTGGTCACCTTGATCTCATCCTGAGAAAGTCTGTAGGCCATCCTTGCTCCTCAACGACATAGCAAAATGCCTCGAGAACCACGCTCTCGAGGCATCATGGGTCATGGATCGTCCGCGTCCGGGACGTAACCGCTTCTGGTAGCATCGATCCTACCGTCACTCGCCGATATGAGACCGGTAGGCCTTGGCGGTCAGAAGGTTCTTGAGATCGCCGGGATTGCCAACCCGAAGCTTGATCATCCATCCATCACCATACGGATCCCGGTTCACCACTCCTGAATCACCGTCCAACGCCTCGTTGATCTCGACCACTTCTCCCGCCACCGGGCTGTAGAGCTCGGAGACGGCTTTAACGGCCTCGATTTCACCGAAGGCCTGGTGGGCATCCAACCGCTCGCCGGTTTTGGGCAAGCGAACGAATACCACATCGCCCAGCTCACCTTGGGCATAGTCGGTAATGCCGATCTTGACCACGGCGGCATCGTCGGTGCGCGCGACGTACTCGTGCTCAGCGGTGTACCCCAGGTCGTCCGGCACGTTCGACACGTGCATCTCTCCAATGTGGTGGCGCGACGGAGGATAGGTGGGGCGAGGGACCAGGTCAAGCGCGCGCGAGCAGGGCCTTCCAGACCGATCCCGCCGAGCGTTCCAGCGCTTGATGATCGCCCGCGTTTTCGATCACGTAATCGCTGCGGAGCCGCTTCGAGGCCGAGGGGATCTGGGCGGAAATCAGTCGGTCGAGCTCATGTGCCGGTAACGTGCGCGACTGCAGCAAGCGTTCCCGACGAACCGACTCGGGAGCGTCGACCAGCACCACGGCATCGAACTCCGATGGATCGGCCGCCTCGAACAGAAGGGGAATGTCGCTGACCACGATCCGATCTCCTCGGGCCCGCGCTTCGGCCAGGAGCTCCCGCCTGCGCCGGTGCACCTCGGGATGCATGATGCTGTTGAGCGCTTCCAATGCCTCGGGGTCCCCCAGAACCAGGGCCCGGAGCTTGGCACGGTCCAGCGTTCCGTCCGGGCGGATCATCTGCCGGCCGAACCGGCCGGCGACCTGTTGTAAAGCCGGGTGCCCGGGAGTCTGGGCCTCACGGACGAGCTGGTCGGCGTCTATGATGGTGGCGCCCCACCGGCGGAACAGCTCCGCGACGGTCGACTTGCCTGCGCCGATGTTTCCGGTAAGGGCGACGGAAAGCATGGTGGAAGGTCTAAAGTGCCGGGTCTGGAGTCTAGAGTCGGGGGTCCCGAATCGAGGCTCTAGACCCTTGACCCTCGACCCTGCATTTTGTCCCTCTTCTCAGCAACCATTAGAACAACGGACGGCAATGAACTACGGGGCACATCCGGGGTGGATCGAGATCATCAGCGGCGTCATGTTCAGCGGCAAGAGCGAGGAGCTTATTCGCCGGATCCGCCGAGCCACCATCGCCCGCCGCAAGGTCCAGGTCTTCAAGTCCCATCTGGACAGCCGCTACACCGGGCTATACAGCGTCTCCAGTCACGATGGCACCGAGCTGGAGGCGAGCCCGGTGGACTCAGCGGCCGAGATCTTCCGGCTGGTCCGGCCGGACACCCAGATCATCGCCATCGATGAGGCGCAGTTTCTGGACCCGC